>JAHHJO010000243.1:0-3152 GCA_018680275.1 Bacteroidia bacterium | reverse complement strand
AACACCTTAACGAACCTGTAAATGGGCCAGGTAATGATCTCGGGTTTCGGTTTCAGTCAGATAATCAGATGGCACTGTTTTATTCAGACCGAAAGACTGGAGAAGGAGGTTTTGACATTTATTTTACTTACCTGAAAGAAAGAAAAAAGTTTAATGACAAGGATAGTGCCTCCATTGCTTTTGTTGAGGACTATTTCAAGGTGCTTGAAAAGAAGAAAAAAGAGAGGGAAGCTTTGGCCGAAAAGAAGCAAAAAGAACAACAGGAGAAAGAAGAAAAAGCAAGGATAAAAGAAGAAGCTGAGAGAGCGGCCGAGGAAGAGCGAGAAAAAGAAATTGCCGCAAAGAATAAAGAACATACAAAGGAGAAAGAAGATCAAAGCAAAAACACCGCGCCTGTTGAGGCGCAGGAAGAGAGGTCAGATTACATGATATTTTACCAGGACAGATATGACTTGACACATGGAAAAAACAAAGAGGAACTTGATTTGCTTATTGATTTGATGAACGAAAGAAACATGAATATCCGCATCATCGCACATACGGATCACCTTGAGCCGGGATTAGCTGAATTTGTACAATACAACTCACTCAAAAGGGCAAGGACAGTTGCAGAGTATTTCATTGAAAACGGAGTGAAGCCTGACAGGATCTCTTTTGAAAGCGTGGCATATAACTTTCCAATTGCAAAGCGGGAAATAGCAGGCAATATTAATAATGACTACCTTTTTTATAACCGCCGGATAGATTTCGAATTTTACAATAGTAAAAACGAAATCCTGATTTCACCAGACTTTTATTCACTGGACCTTCCGGCCTATGCTTCAGACAGAAAGCATGTATTGTATTCTGATATAAGGGAAGAGCTGTATTATTCAATATGGATTGGTTCTTCAGAAAGAATGTTTAAAAATGCTGTTTTAAGACTATACCAGGACATCTATATACGTCGGGAATCATTCAGTGATCTAAACAACTATTATTGCGGGTTCTTTACAAGTTATGAAGAAGCAAAAGCCCAAATGGAAATGATGAAGGAAAAATCAAATTTGGATTTCCGGGTGCAGGCCTTCTATAATGGTCACAAACCTGGAGACCAGGAGATTGAACAACTTGCAGAGAGTTATCCCGACCTTAAAACGTATATTAAAGCGATAGAATAATTCAGATAAAAAAAGACGAGGTTCATGTACAAAGCGATTTATAAAACAATTGTCCTGGGGTTCCTGTTTTCCCCTGTTTTCCTTAATGGTCAAACTGATATATCATTTGAATTCCAGGCTTATCCTACAGGCTTAATTCCTGGTATCAGTATCGACAAAAGCATTTCTTCGAGGTCGGATATCTATTTGAGAGCAGGTTATAACTGGATAAGGCACAGGGATCTTGGCAAGCATGAAGATGAACGGGGCAGTGGTGTAGGAGGCAGCATCGGGTACAAGAAATACTTCAAAGATGGCAGAGCAGGATGGAGGATTGGAATAAAGAATGATTTTTGGTGGAATTCAATTGACTGGACAGAAGGCAACCAAAATGGTAACACCAAAATCACGGTGGTCCAGCCTACTGCAGAATTGGCGTATGTTATCCGCAAGAATGAAATTGTGATTTCTCCATCGATTGCTTTTGGTTATGAGCTTAATATAAAAACGGAAGGTGAAGAAACAGGAGAAGGGGCCATACTTTTAGTTGGCGTACAACTGGGCAAAAGTTTTTGAACCAAAGAGTGTTAACAAGATTTAAAAGAAGAGAAAAGGATTGCACAACAGAAGCATGGCGACGAGATTTAAGAGGAAAAATTATCATCTTCAATCGATGTTCTGGAAAAGGTCAAGTTTATTTTTTTTCCTGATGATCACTGGGCTCTATTCCTGCGATTATCATTTCATTGATCCCCACAGACATCACATCAGTTTTATTGATCCAGACAAAAGCATAAGCGACAGTTCTTTCTCTCCTTGTTTCGAGGAAAAGATATTTCCTTTTTATTATGGCAGCGAGCCATCCGGGTTCAGGCCGGGGAAGGACTCCCTCGCTCAGTACTTTCATCAAAATTTCGACAATTTTGGAGACACCAGTGAAAGCGGCTTTATTACAATTCGATATGTCATCAATTGTCAAGGAGAAGCTGGCCGGTTTATATTACACCAGTTGGGACCGGATTATAAGAAGAAAGAATTTAATCAAAAAATAACCAATCGTCTTTTGGAGCTGGTTAAGAATCTAAAGGACTGGAGACCGATACGGTTTTACGATGATCATTATGATAGTTTTATTTATTTGAGCTTTAAGATAGAGAATGGAGAACTCACGGCGATATTGCCTTAAACTGATCTTTTTAATTATAGTATTTAGTTCTTGTGACCAGTTGAGTAACGAGACCTATCACCACATGTCTCCTGATGAACGGCGAACGTTATCGGCAGATTATACCCAGCTGGCAAAAAGATTAGAGCGCGGAAGTTCTCAAAATATGCGATTGCTGGAAAAGGCAATTCGTATTAACCCATCCAATGACCTTGCTCACTATGAGTTGTCAATCCCTTATCTGCATAACGGCATGTATGAAAAGTGGAACAACCATATAACGCAGGCTGTTGAACTTAATCCGCAAGCGTGGCAAGGCTGGCGAGGATACAGCAAACTCTTTTTCCTTAGAGATTATGGTGGAGCCCTGGTTGACCTTGATGCAACAGATACGCTTACTGTAGACAAAACTGATTATGCACAAAACATGAGTGTAGACTACTTGCGTGCCCTATGTTATCTAGGATTAAATAATCATGAAAAATCCAGGGAATATTTCATGATATATACAGAAAAGGAGGAGGCTTCAGTTGGAGAGAAGTTTGTCAACGAAAACGCATTCCTTTACCTCGCCATTATTGAACTCATGGATGAAAAGCCGGGCAAAGCACTTGAGTATCTCAATCGTGCGGTCAGGTTTGAAGAGGGATTGGCTGATATGTATTTTCATAAAGCCAGGGCGCTTTATAAATTAAACCTTCTAAGAGAAGCCAGAGAGTCGTTTGAAAAGGCAAAAGCTTTATTTGATGAAGGCAGATACCTGAGAGGTTACCGATATGAAGCGATTGAACAGATCTATGAAAGCGACTTTCAGAGGTTAAAGGATAAATTATTTTCTGAAGTGTAAA
>JAHHJO010000556.1:0-4468 GCA_018680275.1 Bacteroidia bacterium | reverse complement strand
CAGCAGGCCTGTCAACAGGACTCGGTGCAATATCATTGATGAAACCCATAATCCTTCCTGATCCCTTGTTTTGTGTAGCTGAACAGCAAAACACCGGGTATATTTGTTGATTTGCAAGCGCAATTGTCAGTCCAGCTGCAAGTTCTTCTTCATTAAGACTGCCGGCATCAAAGAATTTTTCCATTAATGTTTCATCATTTTCAGCTGCTGCCTCTACCAGCAGGTTATGCATTTCCTGCGCTTTTTCCATTTCACTTTCAGGAATCTCTACTTTCTCGGGTTTACCGCCTTCTTCGGGAAATACATACATTGTCATCCTCAATGCATCAACTATAGTATTAAAATTGTCACCCTGATTCAATGGGTACTGTACCGGTAAAACCTTATTTCCGAAACGGCTTTTGATCTGATCAAGAGTACTTTCAAAATCAGACTTGTCATGATCTACCTGGTTGACAACAAACATGGCAGGGGTATGAAATTGATCGACATATTCCCAAACCAGTTCTGTGCTTACTTCAACACCATGAGCAGCATTTACCAGGACCAATGCAGTATCACATACTTTAAGAGAAGAAACAACTTCACCAATAAAATCATCCAGTCCTGGTGTATCCAGGATATTGATTTTTGAATCTTTCCACTTTGCGTGCATCAGTGTGCTGAACAACGAATTTCCTCTCTCCTTCTCTATAGATGTAAAATCCGAAACTGTCGTTCCGGCTTCTACTGTTCCTCGTCTTGAAATCGAACCTGACTCAAACAACATCGTCTCTGCAAATGTTGTTTTGCCACATCCCGAGTGGCCCAGCAAACAAATATTTCTAATGTTTTTTGATGTTATTGCCATTTTCCTAAAGCTTTTTTTTAATTATTTAAAACTATCCTGCCAACCATGGAAGGGAAGATCAAGTTATTAAAAAATTACTACTCTTTATAGCTATTTCAGGTCGAAATAAGCACCCAAAAATTGTATGATTTCAGATAGATTTATCCTTAATATTTAATCTCCTGATTAGAAAACAGTTGGCATTTGTACCTATCCAGAGGCAAAATCCATTTATTTGGTCAACTCCCTGTTTTACCAAAGCATTTATCGTAAATTTTATATATATTTAATTAAACACCTTTTTCCCAGTATATTTTAAAATTTTATTATGAAGACGCATCAAAGAGAAATTTTGATTTATTACAATCCGAATAAAAGCGGGGATAGAAAAACAGTAGCGCATGCGCAGGGAACGGGATTCAAGATCAGGACCTATCATCATAGCCAAGCTCCTTCTACAACAACTAGTTGGAAAACTATTCTCAATAGTCTTCAAATGCATCCAAAGGAATTGCTCAATAAGGCTGATCCCTATTACCAGAATAATCTCAGGGGAAAGGAATTCGATGACGAAGACTGGCTCAATGTTCTGAAAAAGAACCCGAATCTTATAAAATCACCCATTGCCATATCCGGGAACAGGGCAATAATCTGCAGAACACCAACAGATATTTATAAGCTTTAGAATATTACCGGCACCTGGAACAAGTTCCGCCCAGGGCAATATGTACCGTTTTTAAACTATAATTTAAAGGCAATTTGAATCCCGGAGAAATGACGTTTTCTATGCAATAAGTTTCTCCACATTGATCACACAGAAAGTGTGCATGATTATCATGATGGTTGTGTTCAGTACAATTGGCATGGCACAATGCATATTTGTTTTCATTGCTCCCATCGATGGCCTGGTGTATGATTCCTGATTTTTCAAAGGTTTTTAATGTGCGGTATAATGTGATTCTATCGAAGTCATCCAACTTGGATTCCAGCCTGGCATTACTCAAAGCTTGTTCTCCGTTCTTCAGAAAAACATCAAGCACCTGTATTCTGAAAGGCGTTTTACGAAGTTTATGCTGACTTAGGATATTTTTTGCCACTTCTTCCATGAAATAAAAATACTATTTATACAATTGAATTTTTATATATTTGCAACAGTATTGCATTTAGATGAAAGAACTAATAACAAATCTGGATTTTTGGGGCTGCACCACATCATTCATGTGTGCTGTCCACTGTGCTGTACTTCCTGTTTTGTTTTCCATTGGTCTTGTTGGGTCTCACAGTATCCTGGCACATCCACTCTTTGAGTTTGTTGTAATCGCTTTTACAACCTATTTTGTTTTTAGGTCTATCATAAGGCCATATTTACGATTCAAACATAACAAAAGGGCATTTTATATCGCGAACTTCGGACTTGGACTCCTTGCTTTCCATCATATGTTTGAGGTATATGGAACTATTATAGTTGTACTTGGAGGCTTCTCTATAGCCCTGGCACACCTGATTAATTTCGCACATACAGGCAATTCCTTTTCGAAGTCTATTGATTAATCTTAAAGTAATAGATATATTTGCCGAACTTTTATTGCGGAATGTCCGTTTATTGAAGTAAGGTTGCATCCCCTGAAGGATGTCTATTTATTTTTTTACATAGTAATTTATTTTCTTAAGCACAGTTTTAGCTTCATCAGGTTTAATCTTTTCAAGTTTAATTTTGCTTCTGAGATTATTTACACTTAATTTTTATTTTTTATTATGAATATTTTTGTAGCAAGATTAGATTACGGTACAGCAGAAAGTACAGTAAGAAATCTATTCGAACAATTTGGCGAAGTTGAATCCGTCAAAATTATTAATGACAAATTTACTGGTAGATCGAAAGGATTTGGCTTTGTTGAAATGCCAAATGACGACGAAGCAAACAGTGCGATCAGAGAGTTGAATGACTCTAATGTCGACGGTAGAAATATCGTTGTCAAAGAAGCTCAACCGAGAGAAAACAGAGACCGTCGTGGTGGTGGTGGTGGAGGAAGATTCAATAGATAATCTGACCATTACGAGAAAAATTTGATATTAGAGGGGCCTTATGGCCCCTTTTTTTTTCGTTTATTTCGAGATTTATAACTTTAAATCCAGCTTATATAAACAATGGAGGAAAAAATAAAAGTTGCAATCTTATTTGGGGGCAGATCAACAGAACATGAAATTTCAATATTATCTGCACAAAATGTTTACAAATCCCTCGATACAGAAAAATATGAAGCCATACTAATCGGCATCGATAAAAACGGTAAATGGCATTATAACGCTGACTCCATAAACCTCCTCCATTCTTCAGATCCCAGATCTATCAGTATTGAATCAGTCTCCCACCCCGTCCTCTTTTCCCAGAATAACGAAGAAAAAAAGATCATTTCATTGGATACACATGAAACGATCAGCCGGATTGATGTAATCTTCCCTGTACTTCATGGTACCTTTGGCGAAGATGGCTCCGTCCAGGGCCTTGCTAAACTCGCTAATATTCCTTGTGTAGGCTGTGGTATACTGGGTTCTGCTGTAGGCATGGATAAGGATATGATGAAGAGAGTTCTCAGAGATGCCGGAATTGCAGTCGCGGACTGGGAAACAGTCAAATACAGTTCAGAAGGTGCAGACTATAATGCTATTTCAAGCAAACTGGGTCATGAACTATTTATCAAACCGGCAAATCTTGGCTCATCGGTCGGTGTTTCCTTTTCAAAAAATAAAAATGAATTTTTTGAAGGCCTGAACAATGCACTTCTTTATGACCATAAAGTCATCATTGAAGAAAAGATTTCCGGACGAGAACTCGAATGTGCTGTACTTGGCAATGAAAATCCTGAAGCCTCCATACCAGGAGAAGTGATACCAACCAAAGATTTTTATTCCTATGAAAGTAAATACCTGGATGAGAAAGGTGCTGTGCTTAAAATTCCGGCCGAACTGACAGAAAAAGAAATCAAAGCCATCCAGGACCTGGCTGTGGATGTATATTCATTACTGGAATGCGCCGGTATGGCAAGAGTGGATATGTTTATGACGGATCAGGGGAAACTAATCATTAATGAAATAAATACCATACCGGGATTCACCAATATCAGCATGTACCCCAAATTGTGGGAATTTTCCGGTTTAAGTCAGGAAAACCTGATATCAGAATTGATCAGGCTGGCTATTGACAGGCATGAAAAACAAAACATGCTGAAACTAAGCTAAAATAAATCCAGATGAATATCAGCTCTGCAAATTTGAGCATGGCAAAAGAACTCGCTACCCTTTTTGATGCTTATCGGGTTTTTTACCGGAAAGAACCTGACCCCATTGCTGCCCTATCATTCATAGAAGACAGGCTGGAAAATAACGACGCAGTTATTTTTGTGGCACAAGACACCGATGAAAAGATTGTTGGCTTCACCCAGTTGTATCCAAGTTTTTCATCTACAAAAATGCAAAGACTCTGGATCCTGAACGACCTATTTGTTCTCCCGGAATTTCGAGGTCAAGGCATATCAAAACTATTGATCGACAGAGCAAAATTACTTTGCAAAGAATCCGATGCTTGTGGATTATTACTTGAAACAGAAACAAGTAATATCATCGGTAACCGCCTATACC
>JAHHJO010000069.1:0-3689 GCA_018680275.1 Bacteroidia bacterium | reverse complement strand
ATCAGTAGGATTTGTACAATCATCACTAACTGATGCTGTCACCTGGTTCAGAACATCATTAATAAAATCTGTTATTCCGCTTATATTTCCAATACCATCACAACTTTCTGTCAGATCAGGAGCAGTTGTATCCCATGATGGATCTGTGGTGTCGTCTATACTGACATTGATTGTTTCAGTTATTGAGCCGCAGTCATCAGTTGCAGTTATCATTATAGGAATCAGATCATTACAATTGAAGTCTCCGGGATCTACATAGTTATGTGTCACCATAGCTGTACCACAACCGGCAGCTGCAGTCGCAGTTATGGTATTCAGATAATCTGTAATATCTGTATTGTTCTGAGCATCATCGCATTCGAAATCCTGATTGGATGGTGTTGTATCCCAGGTAGGTTGGGTATGTGCTGCCAAAGTACAACAAAAGATGATTAGTACAACAAAAAAGTTTTTCATATGATTAGAAGTCTCATTTAACATTTAAAAATCGGTGGCTTCAACATTTATCGCACAACTGTTAAGCTTCCCGTAATTACTCTTGGAATACCTTCAATTTCCATATCGATGAGGTAAATGTATACCTCGGTAACAGCAGGATCATCGTCGATATAACCATCCCACAAGTCGAATGATTTCCGACTATCCGGGTCAACATCATTGATGTCAAGAGTATGCACCAGATTACCCCACCTGTTATATATCTTGACACTTTTTACAAAGGTTTCGCTGCCTTTGGTATACATTGTCCATACAGCATTGACATCTGAAGATGAAGGTGAAAAGATATTCGGGATATAAAATGCCTGAATTTCTCTGACAGTCATATTCAATTGGGCTGATACCATACAGGCATTACTATAAAATACCTGCACCAGGATTTCAGCATTTGACAAAGCCTGGAAAATTGTGTATTCAGTGCAATTCGGACCCTCACAGGCTACAACACCATTTACGGTCCAAACGATGTTGTCTATATTAGGAGCATTAGTATCTATGGTATAAGTTGCATCATTATCGAGTATCACCGATGTCGGTCCGTTGATTGAAGCCGAAACGTCCGGTGCCGGGGAAATATTTACTGTCGTCGAATTAATACAACCATTGGCATCAACAATATTTATTGTATGACTTCCCGGGTTCAGGTCAGCAAATTCACCCGAATTTTGCATCGCACCCTGATCAATACTGTACATATATGCGGCTGTTCCGCCTACACCTTCTACGGAAACATAACCGAAGTTATCCGTTTCGCAAAGGGGATTTTGCTGATCAACAACATTAACTGAAGGTGCTTCGACAAAACTGATCTGGGTAGAATAATTATAATCACAGCCATCTTCAGAATAGGTATAATCCAGTTGATAAGTAGCTGGACTTGCAGTAGAAGGATCTATTGTACCTGAAGATGATATCGGGACACCTGTCCATGTACCACTTCCATTACCAGGCAGGTTATCCGGTGTAATTGAAATATTAAATGGTGAAGCCGTAGCATCAAGGCATATTTCATTGTCAAACGAACTGACACTGAAGGAAGTGGAAGGGCATGCATTCGTGCTGCATGTCATGACAGAAGACATCACATTTTCACAAGCACATGCAGACACGGCCTCAATCTGGATATCAACAGATTGACTTTCGTTCAGGTTGGTTAAGGTATAACTGGTATTCTGAACCGTTGCTACCTGTGTACCATCAACTATAACTACATAATCTGATGCACAATCGACAGCATCCCAACTGAAGTCAAGTGAGAATACCTGTTCGTTTTCACAAGTGAGTGCCGGAGGCACCAATTCATCTTCAACAATAATTGTCACTATTTCTTCTCTTGATGGACAACCTTCGTTATCGACAACAAGACTGATATTATAAGTTCCTGCCTGGTTGAAAGTCAATTCATAAGGACCAAACCCGGAACCTGAAGCATTTACGTCTGCCGGATCACCGAAGTCCCAACTTGCAGTTTCATCTGTCAGTGCAGCATCCTGAGCTGTAACCGATACAGTTGAACTGATGCAGATAACCTGTTGATCGACACTTTGATCAAGCGTATTGGCCGGTGTTTCAACAACAGAAAAATTCACAGTTTCAACAGATGTACAATTCCCTTCAGTATATATCAGATCAAAGGAGTAATCCTGGTCTCCGGGCATTGGTGTAAACATATTGTTTTCATCAACCAACGGCGTATCCCATGTATAACTACCAGCAATTCCAGAATTGCTTTCAAAACTTACATCAAGCATGATCTGACCTGAACCTGCATCGTAACATTGTGAATCAGGAATATTCTCGGTAAATGTAGGCGGAACGCATTCAGGCGTTTCACAGGTTATTGTTATAGTCCTGTTTCCACATTCATTATCAATGGCTATAACTGTCAAGTCATATGAAGTATTGGCATCAAGCCCGGTCAACATGTATTCTGAATCATTCTGCGTACTCACAAGGCTTCCATCAAAATAAACTTCATATTCATCAACATTTGACTGGTCGTTCCACCCAAATTCTATGAAATCTGTACCAGCATCTTCACACCTTAAAGTCGGGAAGGTAATTGTATCCACAACCGTAATGGTTTGACTAACCGTTTCAAAAGGACATTGTGGAATACCATAAGTCAGAGAAATATCATAATCAGATGGAATATCTGTTTCAAAAATGGATTCAGTAGGACTCACAGGTGTTAAGGTTGAATTGTCCAGAACCCATTGAGGGTTAAAATTATTAAGGGTATTTGAATAAGTAATCGTTGCTGTTTCATCAATACAAATGCTTGTCTGATCAATCGCAAAGTCTTCACTTGGCACATCAAATACCGCAAAGGAAATTGAATCCTGGGTTACGCAATTATCTCCGGGATTTATATAACTGAATATAACTGTATGTTCTCCAATTCCAGCCAATGCCGGATCAAATGAATTGATATTCGAATCAGCAATTCCCGGTCCTTCAAATATACCAGTCGCAGATGTGAAATCTACTTCTACATCTATTGTTACCGGAAGAAGGGTTTCATTTGAACAAAACTCCTGTTGGTTCGCCAATAACGCGATTGTTGGTATGTAACAATTTACCGTCTCACATGTAAATGTTGCTGTCCTTGACCCACAATCATTATCCACTGCAATTACGGTCAACTCATACGAAGTGACTGGCTCAAGCCCGGTCAACATATACTCCGAATTAGTCTGGGTACTTACCAGGTCTCCATCAAAATATATCTCATATTCATCAACATTGGATTGGTCATTCCATCCAAAGTTAATGAATTCTGTACCTGCACCTTCGCAGATTATTGTCGGTGCAGAAATCGTATCTACTACCGTAATGGTTTGACTAACCGTTTCTAAAGGACATTGTGGAATACCATAAGACAATGAAATCGTATAATCAGATGCTATATCCGTTTCAAACACAGATTCTGTAGGACTTACAGGTGTGAGTGTTGAATTATCCAGAACCCATTGTGGGTTAAAATTATTCAGTGTATTGGAATATGTAATTGTTGCCGTTTCGTCAACACAAATTGTTGCCTGATCAATCATGAAGTCTTCACTCGGTATTTCCAGTATAGTGAAAGATATAGAATCTTGTGTCTGGCAATTATCTCCCGGATTTGTATAGTTGAATATTACGGTATGATCACCAACTCCAGCTAAAGCAGGATCGAATGAATTGACATT
>JAHHJO010000538.1:0-6302 GCA_018680275.1 Bacteroidia bacterium | reverse complement strand
CAAAAACTGGCATTCGAAAACACAAGTAAACGACTTGAAATCGGCGCAGCAAATACATTTGAATGGGAATCCCAAAAGACACAGATGGAAAATGCTGAAATCACCAAACTCATGGATAAATACACTTACCTTTTTAATATCAAAATACTGGAATTTTACCTGGGAAAACCACTTAAACTTTAACAAGGGATGGCAAAGAAAAAGAAAAGAACATGGCTTATCATCGCATCAATTATCCTGATCGGTTTGTTGATTGCAGCAGCCATTTATAAAAGTAAAAGCAAACCAAAAGGTGAAGAGATTACGACTGAAAAAGTTTCCATGAGAACCATCAAGGAAACAGTTTCAGCATCGGGAAGAATATTTCCTGAGAAAGAGGTTAAAATATCTTCTGACGTTTCCGGCGAAATTGTGGAACTGTTTGTTATGGAAGGCGATTCCGTACTGATGGGTCAGATCCTTGCCAATATAGATCCTGAATCCTATGAATCAGCTGTCGCAAGATCTGAAGCAGCTGTCAGCGGTGCTAAATCACAACTGGCGATATCAAAAAGCAACAAAGAAAACAGCATTGCTCAAAAAGCACAGATCAGCGCTCAATTGAAAAATGCAACTAAAATTCTTGCGCGAAATTCTCAGTTACTCAGGGACGGTATCATATCTCAGGCAGAATATGACCAGGCCGTATCAAATGTAGAAAACCTGGAAGCCAACCTCCAGGCGGCAGATGCCAATATCAGATCCGCAGAGCAAAGCATCGAAAGTGCAAAATTCAATGTAGAATCAGCTGAAGCTTCCCTCAAGGAAATGCAGACAAGTCTGAAAAGAACTACGATCGAAGCACCAGTAAATGGAATTGTTTCAAGTCTGAGTGTCGAACAAGGAGAACGCGTGGTAGGTACCATGCAAATGTCAGGAACAGAAATGATGCGGATTGCCAATCTTAATTCGATGGAAGTACAGGTAGATGTTTCAGAAAACGATATCATACGTGTTGGCGTCGGAGACCTGGTAGACATAGAAGTAGATGCCTTTCTCGATAAAATCTTCAAAGGTACAGTCACCGAAATAGCGAATTCAGCTTCCAATATTTCAAGTGGTGCTCTGAATACAGACCAGGTGACCAACTTTATTGTCAAGATCAGAATCAATCCGGAATCATATAATGAGCTCGTTGTACCAGGACAAAGATTTCCTTTTCGACCTGGAATGTCAGCTTCTGTGGATATCTATACAAATGAAAAAAATGATATCCTAAGTGTGCCGATCCAGGCTGTTACAGCACGTGAAATTGATCCGGATGAAGATGATGAAAAGGACGAAAAAGAATTCAAGGAAGTAGTATTTGTATTTTCTGCAGATACGGTATCGATGAAAGAAGTGAAAACAGGAATACAGGACGATGAGTACATTGAGATTCTTGAAGGATTAGGAGATGAAGATGAAGTGGTTACAGGACCATATAAAACAATTTCAAGCAAACTTGAAGACGGCGAAGAAGCTCATATCAAAAAAGAAGACAAGGACAAGGATAAGGATAAGAAAAAGAATGAAAATTAAAATTTCCTTGTCTGCTAAAGCACTCATCATCTTCGTTAAAAATCCTGAAATAGGTAAAGTAAAAACCAGGTTAGCTTCATCAATCGGTAGTAAGAATGCCTTAATAATTTATGAAAGGTTACTGGAAATTACCAGAAAAGAATGCCTTAAAGCAGATGCTGACAGATACCTATTCTTCCATGAACAAATAGTTCCAGGCCAGTGGGCTGAAAGCAAATTCAGCTTCTTCCTTCAAACTAATGGTGATCTTGGTCAAAAAATGAAAAGTGCATTTGCCGAGGTGCTTAAAACGCATGATAAAGCAGTGATCATTGGTAGTGATTGCCCTGAAATATCAGGATCAATTATAGAAGAAGCTTTTGTCCACCTGGACAGTCATGATTTTGTTATCGGTCCAAGCAGGGATGGTGGTTATTACCTCCTTGGTCTGAATAAGCTGGACATTGATATTTTTTCTGACATTAACTGGAGTACAGAACAGGTACTTCCATTAACAATTCAACGTATTGACAAAGCGGGTCGGACTGTCAAACTATTGACTGAGCTCAATGACATTGATTTGCTGGAAGATCTGCTTGAATTTCCTTCTCTTTACAACGATCTTAATCTGAATTAATCTTCAGACATATTGCTCCTCACTTTGGATGATAACACATCTTCATGAACCATGATGGCTACTGTTTTCATAGCTACATAGGCTTTGGACATATGCAGATAACCTTTATAAGATGATATTTCTCCCCAGCTGTTCTTGATAATGTAATATTCTGTTCCATTCTTGTCCTTTGCCGTTCCGACAAGGTGCATCAGATGATCATCCGTCGTTGAGAAACTCTCAAAATGTTCTTGTCTGCTTTCAGGGCTCACTTCAATTTCATCTCCCGGGTTAGTGAACAGGTCTTCCCTTTTGGCATCCTTTGGCAATATAGCTATACCCTCTTTAGCGGAGAATCCTTTTTCACTGACATCACCATCCCATGCTACTGTATATCCCATACCAAGCGCATTGTCAATTGTTTCTATTAACTCATTGAGTGGAATATTGTAAAAAGCACCATTGGAATAGTTGTCAGGAATTTCAAGAATAAATTTTTCATGATAAGGATGATGTGTAAATGAGGTGAGACTCACATAATCATCACTATTGATACCAAGTTCATCAGCAAAGGAATTCGCGGTGTATGTTTTATCCATGTATTCAAAAGACTCGGGGAAATCACCAATATAGGCATCCAGGATACCATCAAATGCCTCTTCCCATTTTTTACTTAATCTGTTTGACTTAAGAATACCATCAAGAAATCCCTTGAGACCGGCTTCCATTTCACTATGATTGTGATTTTTTTCTTCATCCAATAATCCCGAATATGCAGATTCAGGCATGATACCTTTCTTAGCAATCATACGAATCAGATCATGTGACAAACTTCCCTGTGAGAAATTGGCTTTCCCTTGTCTCAAGATATAATTCCTTGCTTTATCCTTGTAAATATTATGCACAACAAACATCTCGGATAAGTTGTGTTTACCCTTCCCCATCCTGAGAAGCTCTGACTCAATGAACGATGCGGTAGCAAAACTCCAGCAAGTGCCTGTTCGCGATTGGTTCTTTACATCAGTACTCGCAATAAAATTCACATGGTTGAATTCATACTGTGCATTAACTATCGTTGCCACTGTTGTAAAAAGGATTATGAGGATATTCTTCATGTCTACGATTTTTTGTAAAAATAAATTAAATCATTCAAGGTAGATGTATATTGAGCAAGACTACAATACAGAAACATTCATGAATAGGTTTTTACAATATTTTCTTGCATTTATTATCGTAGGGGTCTGCATTTATGTTTTCGGTCCGGTTGTGAAATTCGAAAAAGTGGATAATGACATAGCTGAAATGAACCTGTCCATTGATAACGTTCAGGATTTTATCGATACCAAAGAATCGGAAACCCGGGATATTAAGCCATTAAATCAAGCCCATATTCTCTGGGCAGACAGCATACGACAAACGGATTATTCTATTGTATACCTTCATGGTTTTACAGCTTCCCACAGGGAAGGTTATCCGATCATTCAACACCTGGCTTATCGTTATCAATGCAATGCTTTCCTTAGCCGACTGGCTTGCCATGGACTGGAAGATGAAGATGCTTTTTTGTCACTCACTCCAAAAAAATATATTGAATCTGCAAAAGAAGCTATTGAGATAGGCAAGGCCCTGGGCAAGAAAGTTATCCTTGTTTCAACTTCAACCGGTAGTACTTTGAGTATATATCTTGCAGCAAATGATCCATCAATTGCAGGGCTAGTCATGCTCTCACCTAACATCGAACTCTATGATCCAATGTCAAAGCTCATAACAAAGCCATGGGGTAAGGAACTCATGCGACTGATCAACAATGGTGATTATCTATATTGGAATAATGCCCCTGATTATGTCCAAAGATATTGGTCAACCAAGAATCACATAAATGGTGTTATTGCACTACGGAATATGCTTGACCAGACAATGACACAGGAGGTATTCAAACAAATTGATATACCCTACTTTATTGCCTATTATTATAAGGATGAAGACAACCAGGACAAAACAATCTCTGTGGATGCTATTCATCGTTATTCTGAACTCAGTTCAACCCCCAAAGACAAGAAAATTGTTCGGGGATTTGACAATGCGATCGGTCATGTCATTGGATGTTATAGCCTGAACCCTGCATGGGAAGATATCCAGGAAGCGATATTTGCTTTTGTTGAAGAACAAATGAATATAAACTCCAAGGTTGGGCGTCAATAACTTTTCAATGTTCGAGCATATATATATTCCTGCTCTGATCGCCTGGTATCCGTTCAGAGTTGCATTGACTTTCTGTCCCGAGGAAGGCACATAATATATCTTTCGTTGCTGTTGCTGAACTTCGATAATACGAATGCCCACTTAATCTTTCGCCAAAATTGGGTTCATCTTTTATTTGAGAGACATCAATAAACATAAGACTATCCCAGTAAGTTGTGGAATCCACAGGTCCAATAATTCCCAACCGGTCCTTTTTATTCAGGTTGCGTGAAACGCCCAAAGTAATATCACGTCTGCTGAAATACAGGTGTGTTCCTTGAGCCAGGAATTTCAAATTGGTCAGCGGACCAGATTTGTCAAAGACATCAACATCAAGATCCGGTGCTGCAAGTACAACCTGATCAAACAAAGGATACTGTAATTGCCCTCCATCAATCCTGGTTATCACTTCTTTAAAAAGTTCATTCCCAAGTGAATGGGCAATCAGATCAAACTCAGTCGAAAAAAAAGGATTGAAAATATCAACCAACTGAACCTGTCTGACAATTTCAAGAAGAATTTTATTTAGTTCATCAGCGATCAAAGGGACCCTCGCTTTATTGTCTTTGTATTCAACATTATTACCCGGCCATTTTACTGATAATATTCTTGATATATCGGAAACTTCCGGATGGATGAAAGCTTTGTAGAGCATACCCAGGACATGATTGTAGGTCCATCTGTTACTGCCAAACATGCCATGGATATAGATAAGGATATTGTTCTTTTCATCAGGTAAGCTGGAAACATCCTGTAGAAGGCTCTGTATAAATTCATCTATTGAATCCGTCCTGAAAGTTCCTCCTTCTTCATTTTCAGAGTCTTCAATCACAATTTCAAAATGAATATGTGTTGAATCATCCTCCGGCTTTTCAACTATGATATTATAAAGGTGCTGATCCGAGACCTTCTGTGCTAAACAACAAGTATTTATTAACCCAAGGAGTAAAAAGAGAATAATCCTTTTGTGCATATGCCATCATAACATGCGTAGATATTATTTTGTTGAATAAACCAGCATATTATTAACACACTTATTTTCCTTTCATAAAATTCTCCCTGGCCTTCTTGCCAGATTTATCATTTCCAAGTGCAAATTTCACGGGCAGTGTATAAGCTACACGTGTTATCTTACCTTCTTTTTTACCGGGAACCCATTTTTCTTTCATGTCATTCATGGAATCAACAACCCTGAGGCTTTCTTTTCCGCAGCCACCGCCAATATCTCTTAAAATCTTTGAATTTGAAATGGAACCATCCTTCTCAACGACAAACTGGACAACTACCATACCCTGAATTCCAGATTTACGTGCCTCTGCCGGATATTTAATATTCGAAAAAATATAGTTCAGCAACTTGCCTTTAGAACAATTATCCTGTTCCATCCCGGACAATCTCTCGTCTTCACAACCAGGAAACCGGGGCATTTCATCTACTTCGTTCTCAATTACATCTCCCGGCGGAGGTGGAGGTGGTGGTGATATTCCTGATTGAGAATTATGAACTTTCTTAGCTTTAGGTTCATCTGCAGATTGTGGGGCTGCAGTTCTTTTACTTTTTAAACCTCCTTCATTCACCGAGGGTGGTTTTGGTGGTGCCGGGGCTGCAGGTGGCGCCTCCGGTGCAGGCGGAACTTCCGGCAATTTAAACTTAATAGGCAAGGTAAACTGCACATTCACTTTCTTTCCTCGCTGTTGTCCCGGAATCCATTTTATACCATCATCATTCATATTCCTGATCACACTTGCTCCTGCCTCTCCACATCCTTTGCCAATATCCCTGAGAATATTCACATCGTCTACTTTCCCTGTTTTCAGGACACTAAACCGAATAACAACCATACCTTCAAGCCCTTCTTTTTTGGCATTTTCTGGATATACCAGATGCTCACCAACATACTCAATAA
>JAHHJO010000375.1:0-5186 GCA_018680275.1 Bacteroidia bacterium | reverse complement strand
CTCATAATCACTGGTCCAGTCTGAACCAATATCTATAGTTACTTCCCATTTCAACCAATCACTTCCACATAATCCTTCATCATTACCAATTGCAGATAACTCAATTGTCGAACTGCTGCAGTCTGCATCAACTGCAAAGTGAAGACTGTCTGCAACAGTTAATTGTGGGTCCTGTGTATCTATTATCTTGATCACCTGGGTATAATCATATTTCCCCCCGGCACCAGGATTTACAGGATCATAGGTACACCAGTTAATGACGCTCCAGTGATTCAATATCTTATAACAAGCGCCGTCTTCAAAGAGGAAGGTATCACTGACTACGCTGACTCCGACCAGGTTACATGTAGCTGGCTCCCATTCAGGTTCGCCGGTTTCAAATCCATCACAGTCAACGGTTTGGTCTTCCGGGAAAGTAATAGTCGAAGGATCAAATGCATCGATAGGCTCTATAACGAACCATTGCGTACAACTTGAACAACTTTTAAATTGTCTCCTTATAGCACCATAACCGCAACTTGGGTCATATGCAGGAACCTCCACGCCGTCATAACGTGGGTCATTAAAAAATCCGTCATTGGGTCCTTTCCTTCTTGGTTCCGTATCTTCAATTAGCTCGTTCAGATCACATTGCAGGTCAATTTCCCCACAAGCCGCAAAGGCTTTTGGCAAACCTGTCATAGTAAAATCATTATAATCCATATCGCATGAGAGAATCATATCTTCAGGACATGTTTGAGTTGTTCCTGATTTATCTTCCAGTTTGATTGTAGACCAGGCATAATTGGTATTGCCATATGTATCCATTACCCTGAATTCAACATCAATGTCAACAGCAGTTTGTCCTTCCAGATCCTCACAGCAAAATTTCACAGATTCTCCCCAAAGCGTATCTTCGGCAGAACAGAATTCTCCTACTCTCCTGATTGAAAAGTCAACACTTGTACAACCATCATAACTTCCGTTATCTACATCTTCAGCAAATATTTTGGCGATTCCCTGGAACTCATCAACCGGGTTTCCAATATTGGTCAGACTTAGTACGATAAATTCTTTGGTTACAGGCACAGGAGCTGTCAAATCGACTACGCTCACAGAAATTGTATTTCTTCCAATATTACCACAACAATCTTCAGCGAGATATTCTACATTTACTGAAGCATCTTTAGGTACATCCTGCAGGATATATCCATTTACAGCATCTCCAACCACCTGCAGGCCTCCACTGACTGCCCCTATCGAATATGTGATATTATCATCACAATCATCTGCCAAATGTTCCGGATGAGGCAGAGACACATCAGCAGAACATTCCCAAGGGTCTACACTTGCAGTCACATCCGATACATCAATTGTAGGGTTTCCATTATCTGTAGATTTGATGATCTGGACATGTTCAATATAATTACCTGAACACCATTCAAGGACCGTCCAGGTTCTGAGAACTTTTCGATTACCAAAACATCCTGGTGCACAGGCATCGATTTCCTGGTCTGTATACGCTACAATAAAGTTACATACTTCGGTATTGACAGCCTGGGCATGAGGTCCGCTTGGATTTCTTCCCTCAATATAATAGTGCGGGTAAGCATAGGCAATACCTTCATTATTTTCTACAACCAGGTCAATATCAAGTTCGTCAGGGTCAATTCTGTCATCATTTGTATCCTGGTCAACAGTTGCAGGATTATCAAAAAAAGCGGTGATTCCTTCCGGTGACAGATCCGCGCCACATGATAATTCAACAATGGATGGAGGTAATAATAATGTATCCTCAATAACTTCAAATGCACCCGAGACCGGATCTACCCTGGCTTCAATCACCGTTTCAAGTCCAACAGGCTTAAAGAAGTATTCCCTCGTGCAACTTACAGACCCATTTCCACCAGCATCATAATTTACTGTCCATGTCCTTCTAAGCAAAGCTCCGTTACAAGGACCCAGGTCAACATACACGTCATAATAACTGACATCGTCTTCAGAAACACCATCGCAATTATCACTTGTATTATCATCAACAAAATCATCAACCATTTCAGGAACCAGGTTATCTCTGAGCCTGTCCCAATATTTATCTTTAAGAATGGGCAGTTCCCAGCAAGTCAAAGTACAGTTCTCTGAATAACCATCCACTATGCCATCATTATCCAGGTCTTCTCCTCCCACGGGACAGTCGCAATCCAGTGTTGGTGCGATTTTATCTTCGAATAAAAGTGTACCCCAGCAGGTATTTCCTCCTTCATGCTGCACTTCAAAATCAAGATTGGCATCCAATACAATCCCAAGCACTTCTGTTGGACCGTCAATATTTCCATAAACAAGCGGATCTCCAGCCAGATCAAATACAGTATATGTATAGGCATCATCATCAATATCTTCCCCGATATCAACATTGCCTTCGAGTAGCATATCCACTGTCAGATCAATAGAACATTGCTCGTTGACACTGACATTTATATGATTATTACAACTAAGAGACTGGGCATTTACCTTGAAAAATAAAGTAGTGGCACACAAAACCCAGCATAAAATGCAGAATTTCTTAATCATTGAATTGAGTTTTAATTTTGATTTACGATGTAATTTGGCTTGCGGTGCAAACCACGCGGCAAGTTAATATATATCTCCTTAAGTATGATAGGATTATATATATATTTTTATAGATGTAACAGCAAAAACGAAAGGCCCGGTCAATCTAGTTGCCGGGCCTTGATTCTGTAAATCAGAAAAATGATTACTCAATCACAATCATATGTTTTGTAGCTACATTTCCGGATGATTCCAGTGTATAATAAATCATTCCGTTTGTAGCCAGGTCTTTTTTGTTTATAACCAGTTCATTATAGCCAATGGTTCCGCTAAAGTTATAGGATTTCAATGTTTTACCTGTTATGTCAAATAATGTCAAACTTACAGGCCCATCCTCCGGTAATACAAAACCAATAGTCGTTTCGATATTAAATGGATTTGGATTATTCTGGTACAGGCTGAAATCTGTCTCTACATTATTTTCGGAAAGATCTATTCCTGTAACCTCCAGGTCTTTCCCTACATAGGCTTCCGCTTTAGTGATCTCGGAATTGATATCAAGCAAATCTGAAAGTTTGCCGTCAGTTTTAGCTTCTAATACAAAAACTACAGGACGATCAGAAATTTCAGTATTACTGTGATAACTCATAGTCATGCGCTCACCAAAAACCGCAAAGTTTTCGTCAGAAGCCGATTCACCAATAACTTCAATTAATTCAAAATTTTCAAGAGATAAGGTAAACTGGAAACCGAATAATGCTTCTGCATTGTTGATCAGTTCAAGTTCGACAATTTCACCTTCAGAAATAACTTCATTGTTGAAATCAAATCTTATTATAGATGCAAGTTCTTCTTTTTCAGCTTGAAGATTTGCTGTTGCACTTCCATTGACATCACCGATTTTTACTCCTATAAAATTGGCATTCTCAATATCATCCTGGAAATTACTGACATCAATTTTTTCTGTGTAATTCCAAGGATTGATAATATTCAAGGCGTCAGAAGCATCTATAATTTTCCATGATTTATTATTAGGGAATTCTGTATGAATGCCCAAAATAAGCTTTCTCAACTCGATGAGATCCAGTGAAGAAACCTGCTTGTCATTGTTAATGTCAGCTGCAATCATCTTGTATGGACTATCCAGAATTTCCTGACCCAATACATGTCTCTGGATTAATAACAGATCAAGCGTACTGACACCATTTAAGATATCATCATTCTTCTGACCACTAAGCACATAGTCATTGCTGAATGGTGTATTTTCAAAGGCATATTCACCTGAAGGATTCGTCATATTATATGCAGGGTAAGCCGGGTTATCACTCATGAGTTCAGTCATCACACCTTCTACATCATCACCATACTCTGTCTCAATTTGTCCGGATATTCTACCTTCACCGACACCCATATTATCTATGATGCGCAGATTCACAAGACAGAAATCAACATTCCCATTTTGATCCCAGACATAGACTGGCACCTGTGCCATGCCATTATTGTCAGCATCATCTGTTGTAAATATCCGTCCGGAAGAACCAAGGTTGGCATCCCATCGATCAGCATCCTGATCGAAATAATCATCCTGATCCATATAGTCACCTGTTTCAGAATCGAAATACCAGAATGTACCATTATACCACATCAGGTCACTGCTACTGTCATACTCAGTATCATCGCGAGGCGGTGGTGCAACATCTGTAAATGTGAACAACAGGTTATCTTCCGTCGTACAATTGTCAAAACTATTGACATTAAAATCAATGGCCCATAATTCAACTTGCCCGTTATCACTCATAACTGCTGTACTCAGATTCAGGCAATATGGTGTAGGTGCTTTCTTGTCACTGATCTGGAAATATCGCACCCTGCTGACATTGTTGCCACAGCCATCGTATACTCTCCATACTGCCCTGTGCCATACATTACTCGCATGTATGCCGTCAGGAATATCTATCGTCACTTTCTTGTCATTTCCCGAAGGATGCAAATAGTATGGATTTTCTGTGCCATTTACATATCTGGGTAGATCCGTTCCAAAATAATAATCAGGAATCCAATCTGAATTCATATCAATAGTCACTTCCCATTTTAGCCATTCGCTGCCACATTTTCCTTCATCATTCGCAGACGCACTCAATTGTATACCTGAACTATAACAGTTTTCATCTGCCTGGAAACACAGGCTATCCGCAATCGTTAAGACAGGATCCTGGGTGTCTACCAGTTTTATAACCTGTGTATATTCCCATTTACCAAAAGAAAAAGGATTAGTAGGATCATATGTACACCAATCAATGATGGTCCAGTGATTAAGCACTTTGAAGCAGGCACCATCTTCAAAAATGAATGTGTCACTTTCAACAGATACGCCGATCAGGTTACACGTCGCAACACTCCAGTCAGGTTCACCTGCATCATAGTCATCACAGTCAACAACGATATCTCCAGGAAATGAAATCGATCCAGGATTGAAAGGGTTGATTGGTTCAACAATGAACCATTGTGTACAACTGCTACAGCTCTTGAATTGTCTCCTGATAGCTCCATATCCACAGCTTGGATCATAAGCAGGTACTTCCTGGCCATCGTATTTTGGATTTCCAAAAAAACCATCATTCGGTCCTTTCCTCCTGGGTTCGGTATCTTCTATCAGT
>JAHHJO010000478.1:0-5351 GCA_018680275.1 Bacteroidia bacterium | reverse complement strand
CAGGATGTTAGTGTGTGGGACAGTACGCTTGAAGGACAAGAAGTCAATCCTGAAATAGCAGAATGGTTTTCCGACTTGCTTTGTGATTCGGTCTCGCTTGTTTTTCATGGTCAAAAGTCAATTCGTTTAAAGAGATTTGATAAGCCTCCTTACCAGACCCGTGTCAGTTTTGCGGATGGTTATCCTTATCTTCTTCTTGGTACAGCTTCCATGGAATTACTCAATTCAAAATTGGAGGAACCTATTCATCTCAATCGATTCAGACCGAATCTTGTCATACGAACAGAGCTTCCCCATGAAGAAGATATGTGGGAATCGATTTATGCTAATGAAGTTCATTTCAATAATATAAAACCTTGTGCAAGGTGTATTATGACGACGGTTGATCAGGAAACAGGTGAAATGGGGAAGGAGCCATTAAAAACATTGGCAACTTATCGTCAAAAGTCAAATAACATTTATTTTGGTACAAATTTAATTGCCTTGAATACTGGAATAATCAGGCAGGGAGATTTTTTAAAACTTAGCGAATAATCGGTTGTCAAACGATCAATCCAATAAGTTAGCAATTCAAAGATTAACTGCGTTATGGGCCCTGAGTGAATCAGGTCTTGGAGGTATTATGCATGCATTCAATTCCTCTTTTTCAGGTTTGGTGCTCGGCAGCATTGCTGTCATTTTAATCAGTCTTATCTGGGATTTGAGTGAACATAAGTGGAAGACGCTCTTAAGTGCCTTAACTATAGTTCTTGTAATAAAAGCAGCTGTGTCACCTCACTCTAATCTGACTGCATACCTTGCTGTAAGTTTCCAGGCAATTGCAGGTGGCGCTATTTACTCGATCATCAGATCTATACCATTGGGTGCCATACTTTTCGGATTAATTGCATTGTTGGAATCAGCGGTACAAAAATTACTTGTTTTATATGTCTTATATGGAAACACCCTTGTTGAAGCCATTAATGAATTTGGAGCCTGGGTTTCTGAAAGGACTGGGTATATGCTCCCTTTAACCACAAGCAAAACACTTGTGATCATATACTTACTGGTATTTGCTTTAGGAGGCTTGATTTCCGGGGTTTTTATATCCTTTATAATTAAATCCATCAGGACGAACTGGACCAACCCACGGTACATTATTCATCTTGATTCTGAATATACAGACCAAAAAACAAAGAAGGGCAATAAAAGAAAGTCACTCTGGATTGTCATGATGACTATTGCTATAATGATGATTGCTTTGATGATTTATGGTTATTATTCTGAAGGTATCAATAAAGGGATATTTGTTTTTGCAAGAACGGTTCTCATATTGTTGACATGGTATCTCTTCATTGCACCTTATGCAAAAAGATATCTCTTCAGACTTTTGAATAAGCGTAAGGCGGAATTGTCCTCTGAAATCAACCACGTGTTTGATATGATCCCATACCTTAAGATTATTGTACTAAAAGCATGGCGTGAATCTTCAGGAATTAATATTTTTCATAAGTTGTATCATTTCATATTAACTACAATTTTATACACACTTCATTTCAAAATTGACGAATGATATATATTGTTACGGGCGAAGTCAGAACAGGTAAATCTACTCATGTTTATGAGTGGTTAAAAAACCGTAAAGATGTCGGTGGATTTGTCAGCCTTGATGATGGTCCTCTCAGGTTTCTGTACAACGCCGTTTCCAGGGAGAAAATTGATTTTCAGACAGTAAACAACAACGAAGGTGATGTACTGAATATCGGTAAATTTAGTTTTCATAAATCTTCTTTCAACAAGGCTTCTGAATGGGCCATGGATCACAATAACGATCCTCAGATCAAATACCTGGTTATTGATGAATTGGGCAAGCTGGAAATAAAAGATGAGGGCTTCAACAAATTGATAAAATACCTGTTAGGGAATTCTGAAAAAGATCTGATTATTATTATACGCGATTATCTCTATGAAAAAGCGTTAACGTATTATAATATCACAGAACACATCAGTTTGAACAAGAATGAATTAATCCGGATTCCCTGAGGGGGTTCTGATATTATCCTAAAATATTTTCATACTTCATAAACGGCTGTTTGTAGAAACGCTTACCGCTAAATGCAGCAAAAGCATTCGCTATGGCACCACCAGCAGGTGGAAGAGTCGGTTCACCCAGACCTGTTGGGTCATTCTGGCTTTCAACAAAATAGGTTTCTATTTCAGGAGCTTCATTCATTCGGATCAGCCTGTAGGTATTAAAATTTTGTTGTTTTGCCTGGCCATTTTCAAATTCAAAATTTCCATACATAGCATGACCAATACCATCGATGATTCCACCTTCAACCTGGTTTAGAGCTGCTACTGGATTGATAACAATTCCACAATCAATAGCGCAATATATTTTTTTGATAACAGGTACATCGTTTTCAACCACAACTTCTGCTACTTCGGCAACATATGTATTATGTGAATAGTAAGCAGAAAAGCCCTGGAAAACACCTGGCAGGTTCTGACCCCAGTTTGATTTTTCTTTAGCAAGATTTATAACACCTACATATTTGTCAATATCATAATTCAGGTTTTCACCTGTAGGATTATTTCTTGCAATATCAAAGAGTTCCATTCTGAAGTCTACGGGGTCTTTTCCAAGGTGTTGGGCCAGTTCATCCAGAAACGCCTGTTCTGCATAAGCCAGGAAATTGGCATATGGGGCACGCCAGGCACCGGTTGTAATATTGCTTTCCAGCGTATGGCTATCGACTCTGAAATTTGGTATCGCACCTGCAGGATAATTGTTTGGCATAGGATCAAACATCTGTCCGTTCACACAGGCTTCCACGAGATGATATGCGTTTATTTTACCAGCTTTCAAACCAGCTTTGAATCTATATTTTGAAGCTGGACGATAAGTTCCTGCCAGCATGTCATCTTCTCTCGAGAATGATAGTTTGATTGGCTTACCGGAAATAGATGATATTTCTGCTGCTTCAAGAGCGAAATCTCCATAAAGTCTTCGGCCAAATCCACCACCCATTCTTGTCATATCGATTTTAATATCTGCCACCTCTCTTTGGAGAAGTTCTGCTATTCTTGAACGTGTCCATTCAGGAGTTTGAATAGGACCGACAAATTCTGCTTTATCATCAGTAACATCTGCAAAAAAGTTCATGGGTTCCATACAGCTGTGAGGGAGGAATGGCGCTTCATAGGTCCGTTCAAATATTTCATCTGCTTCTTCCAGGCCTTTAAATACATCCCCGTCTTCTCTCCTGGGCGTTTCAGATTTTTTATCCAGAAGTTCAAGCAGCCGGGAATCATGAAGTGCCGTATTTTCAAGTTCTCCACTTACCTTCCATTCTGCTTTTAAAGCTTTCTGGCCTTTCATAGCTGACCATGTGTTCTCAGCCAGAACCGCGATCTTATTTCCGAATTGGATGACATCCAGTACACCTGAAATATTTTTTGTGTCATTGTCATTATAGCTTTCCAGTTCCATTCCAAATGCTGGAGGTCTGAGGACTACAGCATGGATCATTCCTTCCCTGGTGTAATCCATACCGAAAAGCGGTCTCCCGGTTAGTATTCCATCCATATCGACATTCTTCTTACTGTTTCCAATAATCTTGAAATCTGCCGGATCTTTAAGTTCTACTTCTTCCGGGATGTCTCTTAAGGCAGCTTTTGCTGCCAGCTCTCCGTATCCCATAGATTTACCTTCCGGTCCATTAACTACGCCATCAGATACCGAACATTCCCCTGGATCTATACCCCATTCCTCAGCAGCTGTATCTACCAGCATCTTTCTGGCAGTGGCTCCGGCCATCCGCAAACTTTCCCATCCTTGTCTTATGGATTGTGAACCGCCTGCAACCTGTCTTTTATACCATTCCGTATTTAATCCTGCCTGTTCAACCAGGACATCTTTCCAATTCACATCCAGTTCTTCAGCGACAATCATAGGCATGGATGTCTTGATATTTTGGCCGATTTCCGGGTTGGGGGAAAAAATTGTGACCAATCCTGTATCTCCGATTTTCAGAAAAGCATTTATATCAAACCACTCAGATGGAATTGCTTTCATGACTTCAATATCAGCTTTACATCCAGCAAGCCAGTTGAAGCCAAGTATCATTCCTCCACTTGCAGCAGCTGATACTTTCAAGAATGAACGTCTTTTATATTTAGTTTTAATCAGTGTCATGGTTTCTGTTATTTTAGATGGACTTTGAAGCGTGTTTAATTGCTTTTTTAACGCGCAGATATGTCCCGCATCGACAAATATTACCTCGCATAGCCTGATCTATTTCTCTGTCAGTAGGTTTTTTGTTTTCAGAAAGAAGTGCAGCAGCGCTCATGATCTGGCCGGACTGGCAATAACCGCACTGAGGAACATCATATTCTCTCCAGGCTTCCTGTAAAGGATGGTCTGCATTCTTTGACAAACCTTCAATAGTTGTTACAGTCTGGCTTCCAAGGTTCGAAATCGGGTATGTGCAGGATCGCATAGCAATCCCATCAATATGCACTGTACAAGTTCCGCATTCAGTAACCCCGCAACCATATTTAGTACCAACGAGACCCAGGTTATCTCGCAGAACCCAAATCAAAGGAGTGTCAGGATGAACAGATACTTCGTGTATTTCACCGTTGACTTTAATTGAATAATTAGCCATCTTATTTTATTATTATATTGAATAGAGAACATTAAATATAACCAATAATTGAATGCCAAATGAACTTCCTATAATGGTTTTAGCTGCCGGATCATCCCAAAGACTAGGACAGGCTAAACAATTGCTTGATTTAAATGGTAAAACGCTGATATCCCATATCGTAGAAGAAGCATTAGAGTCGAAGCTTGGGGAAGTATTTGTATTGACTGGGTTTAAACAGGATTTGATTAGAGATGAACTTCAATACAAAAGTGTGCAATGCCTTCATGTTGATCATTGGCAGGAAGGCATGGGAGCCACTATAAGTAAAGGTATTTCAATAATAGAAAGCCTGGATTATAAAGGGGTTATTATTACAGTTTGTGATCAGCCCAACATTTCAAAAGAGATCTTTGTAAAAATATCCGATTATGTCGGTCGGTCTGGAAAAGGTATTGTATTCAGTGATTATGGAAATGGCTTTGGGCCACCAACTTATTTTGATAGGAAATATTTTAGAGCATTGACTGAATTATATGGAGACATAGGGGCGAAACCTATAATCCTGGATAATCTAAAAGATGCTGCAGGAATTCGTTTTTCAAAAGGAGGGATTGATATTGATACCATGGATGATTATAAAAACTATTTAAAAAACAATATTTAATATCCGCAAACCGTCTCACCTGCCTTAGTACCTAAGTAACACTTGCGCCAGAGCTT
>JAHHJO010000271.1:0-3763 GCA_018680275.1 Bacteroidia bacterium | reverse complement strand
TTCATAGGAATTTACCTGGCAACCATCATAGACAGTGCCCAATTCAAATCTGCTTTTAGTTATGTGCTGATTCCTATACTGGTCATACTCTTAATGAATCCCAAAAAGATGATCAAACCAGATCCGGAGGCTAAACCAATCTCAAAGTGGGTCCTTGGACCAATGCTTTTCCTTTCCGGCATCTATGCAGGATTTATCCAGGCTGGATTTGGGGTTATCCTTCTGATTCTCCTTGTGATGCTGGCAAAGGAAGACCTTGTCAAAAGCAATGCATTGAAAGTTGCTGTCGTAACAATTTATACCATAGTAGCTTTGATCATATTTCAGATACAGGGTATGTTATTTTGGAAAATGGGCCTGGCAATGGCTGTCGGACAGGCGTTTGGTGGTTATTTTATGGCCAGAAATGCAAGCAAGATGAAGAATGCCAATGTCTGGGCTTACCGTTTACTTATCGTTATAGTCAGCCTGGTGATTATTAAAAATTTCAGGCTTTGGGAATATTTCTTATAAAAGAATAGCAGGCCCGAAAGCCTGCTATAAATAAATATCTAACGACATGAGTTTCCCCCATAATTGTAAGCATAACTATAACCACTCCTGTAATGGCCCCTGTTACGATGCAGTATTTCTCCAATTCTAAACTCCAATTCCCTGATGTTCTTTCTTTCCCTTCGACTCAAATATCCGTCAGCCCATGCATGACCTTTATAATGAGCCAATTCCCTTTTGAGTTTCTTCAGGCGCTTCCTGTCTTTTCGGTTCAGGGTTCTTGTATTGCTATACCACCTGTCATTATAGTTGTCATTATAATGATTGTCATAATAATCTCCGCCCCTGCGATCATCTGACCTATCATGATGCGCACGACCGCGCTGGGCATCAACAGGAATAAAGGCGAGGAGCAATAAAAACATAGCTGCGGATGTGATCAATTTTTTCATAACTCAAGATTTTAAAATGAACCCGGACTGCAAGTCCTCAATCTCTTTGGCCAGGGTGCCCAATACGGGCTTTATTCTCATGACGGTTAAAGATTAATGGAAGTTAATACCTTGTCCAGCACATTAACTCTACCTTAACTTCATTGGATATCTTACATTTGTTAATTAACACATTACCGGAAGTGGGATTGCTTTTTTATACTCTTATTAACTTTCATTACAACAACTAACTGATGCAGGGAGATCTTTTTGGTGGATTCAGATTAAAGGAAAAGTATGACCGTATTTTCAATGAAGCCTACAGCACATTGAATGAACGACAAAAACAGGCTGTAGACAGAATTGAAGGTCCAGTCATGGTTAATGCTGGTCCGGGTACGGGAAAGACCCAAATCCTTGCAGTTCGAATAGGAAAGATTCTCCAGGACCAGGATGTCGCACCTCATAACATACTCTGCCTGACCTATACAGATTCTGCAACAATCTCCATGCGTAACCGTCTCGTGGAAATCGTGGGACCGGTGGCCCATAAAATTCATATCCATACTTTCCATGGCTTTTGCAACCAGGTCATCCAGGAGAATCTCGACATTTTCGGGGGCTACAAACAACTGGAATCGATCAGTGATCTTGAATCAGTTGATGTGTACCGTTCTATAGTAGATTCGATTCCTGATGACAATATCCTGAAGAGATATAAAGGAGATAAGTATTTTGAAACCAAAAGGTTGAAACATCTTTTTGACCTGATGAAAAAAGAAAATCTTGAGCCGGATGATGTGATACAACGTCTCGACAAATATCTTGAAGAAGAAAAGGAAGATGATCAGTGGATCGCAAAAAGAGGGGGATCAACCAAAGCAGGGTTCAAATATAAAAAGGGTGATTTCCGCTCTGATAAATTTGAAGACTTTTGCAAAGGTTTTGATAACCTGAGGGCCGCAGTCGAATTTTTTCCAGTCCTCAGGGAAGAGATGGATAAGATAGAAAGGTATGATTATAATGACATGATCCTCTGGGTCCTCGATGCATTTAAAAAAGATGAAGAACTCCTTGCCCGGTACCAGGAACGATACCTTTATTTCCTGGTAGATGAATTCCAGGATACCAATGGTTCTCAAAACGATCTGTTGTCGCTACTCATTTCCTACTGGGAACAACCGAATGTTTTTGTGGTTGGTGATGACGACCAGGCGATATATAAATTCCAGGGGGCCAACCTTAACAATATCATAGACTTCAAAACCAAATATGATCCCTTTATCGTCGTTCTGAATGAAAACTACAGGTCAAATCAGCATATACTGGATGATGCAAAAGGCATCATAGAATTCAATACCGAACGGCTTGTCAACAAGGATGACACCTTGGAAAAAGAATTGATTGCACGTGGAAAGAACAGCGCCAATGTCAATAAACCACGGGTGCTGGTTTTCGATAAAGTGTCAAGTGAATATGCTTACCTGGCAAAAACATTATCTGAAATACACAAAACCAATCCTGAACATCTCCAGGAAACCGCTGTGATCTATCGCAAGCACAGCCAGGTGGAGGACCTTGTCAACGTGCTGGAGAAAAAAAATGTCCCGATCAATATACGACGCAGAGTGGATATCCTTGATCATCCACTCATCAGGAACCTGTGCAATATCCTCTGGTATCTATCTGATGAATACAAACGATTTGGCCAGGGCCAGCATCGGTTATTCGAAATCCTTCATTATAACTACTGGGATGTAGATTCAGTAGACATCGGGAAGATTGCCATGGCATGCCAGAAAAGAGATGAAGAAGATAATTATATCGAATGGCGAACAATGATTTCTGATGCAGCCGGGCTGGAACAACTGAACCTCAGAATGCCGGATGAGGTATTAAAAGCATCTTCACACCTGGAAAAGTGGATTAAGGAAATTCCTGAAATCACCATTCAGAACCTTTTCGAAAATGTGATCAATGAAGGAGGTGTTCTTCGCTACATCATGAATCAGAACAACAGGTCATGGCTACTCCAGGTTTTAAGTACATTCTTTGATTTCATAAAAAAAGAGACCGCCAAGAACCCGGAAATGAAATTGAGAGAACTCCTTCAGATGCTCGACAAAATGAAGGAAAATAAAATTCCACTCTCGATCAACAAGATCATAAGTTCTGAAAAAGGCGTCCACTTCATAACAGCCCATTCTGCCAAAGGGCTTGAGTTTGATATGGTATTTATGATCGGGTGCACCAAAAACATCTGGGATAGAAGTATGGGTTCTTTTATGCAATTCAAATACCCGAAGAATCTCAACGCAGACAGTAAAACAAATGATGAAGACGAAAGACGTCTCTTTTATGTAGCCATGACACGTGCCAAAACGATCCTGAACATTTCCTACAGCCAATTTAAAGAAGATGGAAAGGAACTTGGACAGTCTAAATTTGTAGATGAGCTATTGGGCACAAGTGACAAAAAAGTTGAAAGACCGGAAATAGAAGAGTCTGATCTGGCAGAATTCTATTATGACCTGCTGCGCAAGGAAGAAAGAACAATTCCGTTAATTGAACCTGACCTGATTGACAATTATCTGAAGTCCTACCAGATGTCTGTGACGCACCTCAACAAGTTCCTTAAATGCCCGTTGAGCTTTTATTTTGAGTCCATTTTGTGTATCCCACATGCGAGGAACGCCAGTGCTGGATTTGGTTCTGCAGTCCACGAGGCACTCAGGCGATACTTTGATTTTTATAATAAAGAGAAAAAAGCTGATTGGGAAAAAATGGAATTTTTCTTCCATGAAAGCATTAAACAGTTTAAATCCCATTTTACAGAAGAG
>JAHHJO010000201.1:0-5997 GCA_018680275.1 Bacteroidia bacterium | reverse complement strand
GAAAACAGCTGATATCACGATAGCGGCAAGAATCGCATTGGGCAGGTAATAAAAGAAATCTGTAAACAAAAGCAAGGTTAACCCGATGAACATTGAAGCAAATATTGAAGCCAATCCTGTTCTTGCACCGGACTGTTCATTGATTGCGGATCTTGTAAAGCTCCCGGTATTTGGAAATGCCTGGAAGAATGAGCCAATGATCTTGGCCAAACCGAGTCCCATTAATTCTTTATTTGAATCAATATCGAATTTTCCATGCCTCGCAGCCAGTGTTTTGGCGATTGCCAGGGATTCAATGAAACTTATCAGGCAGATAATCAAAGCAACCGGAGTGACCTTCAATAGGGTTTGTAATGTAATTTCCGGCATCTCAAATGAAGGAAATCCGGATGGTACATTGCCAACAATGCTTAATCCATGTGTATCCAACTGAAATATGCGCACAATGATGATGCTTAAAACAACAACAAGCAATGCAGAAGGAAAAGATCTTTTAAGCTTTTTAAGTACCATGATGATGGCCAGTCCTCCCAGCCCGATCAAGGCAGGTGTCAGGCTGAAATTTGGAATTTCCTTAATAAGGTTTACAATGGTTACAATGAAATTAGTAGCCCTTGGAATCTCTACACCGAATATGTGGTTTAACTGGCTGAATGCTATGATAAAAGCAGCTGCAGAAGTAAACCCGCTAATCACAGGATGCGAAAGAAAATTTACAAGAAACCCCAGTCTAAGTAAAGACATGAGTACCTGCAATATACCGGCTATCAGTGATGTCAGTATGGCCAGTTGGATGAATTCAACCGACATGGGTTCTGCAAAAAAAGAAAGCCCTGAAAGTACAAGGATGGAGACCAGTGCCACCGGACCAACAGACAGGAAGTTAGATGATCCGAAAAAGGGATAAATCAATAGCGGGACTAATGCTGCATACAGTCCATAAATCGGTGGTAAACCCGCAAGGACAGCATAAGCCATGCCCTGTGGGACCAGCATAACAGCAACCGTCAGCCCCGCTATTAGATCATATTTTAAATATTTCGATCTATAATTCTCCGATAACGAAATACCCATTTATTAGCTTAATTAAAAAGTATATTGTACTACCAGGTCAAACTGGTTCATTTCCAAAATAATGTTTTGGTTTGGAACAAAATTGCCTTGTTGTGCCTGAACCGGGTCAAAATCAAACGGATTAACGCCTTCGACCTTATTATTCAGAGCATAATTGAAAGATACATGAATTGCCTGACCTTTGGTTCCAATATCCTTACTCATTCCAAGAGCTATATGACTGCTGATAACACCGGGTGCAAGAATATTGAACATGACTTCTGATTCTGGTATTGGTTGTTCTCCTTGTGAAAATCCTCCTCTTAAGGTAGTGCTTTCATTTAGATCATATTCCATTCCAATTTTAAAAACCATCATGTCTTCCCATCCAAATCCAGATCCTTCGTCAGATCCCAGAGGAACATGATTTGGATTAGGTGTGTAATCCATTGGATTGTTTGGATCACCACCAGGATTCAGAAATGCAGGTGGTAAAGCCATCGCATCTATTGGATTGGCGATTGAAGCCACTCCTGAATATTGAATGCTTTTAACATCTAAGGCTACCCTGAAGCTTGTGCTTGGAGAATATACAATACCTGCAGTCCAATAAGAAGGAATATCAAATCCTCCATGCTCTGCAAATAAACCGGCATATTCTTCAAATTCACCCATCTTGGCTTTTGACTGATATACAGCTGCAAATGCAAACTGCTCACTGAGTTTACCATGATAGCCCACTTTAAATCCAAACCCTACGCTGGTGCTTGCATCATTATTGGTCAGATTTGCTGCATCTGAAGAAAAAGGTGCAAAACTTGACAATCCTTTTGCTTCGAATTGCTGACCTGCCAGTACGGCTGTTAATCCTACACTGTGATTTTCATGAAGCTTATAGGAATAAGTTAAGCCTACGAACATCTGTACCAGGTTAACACCTGTTGTTTCAATACTTTGATCGTAAAATGTCTGGGTTGGATAATCGGTATTCATTCCACCATTACCAAATAATGAAACCCCGAAAGCACTTTTTTCATTAATAGGGAAATTGGCAGCAATGTGAGGAATCACGAACATTTTACTATCGCTTTCTACTGTTCCCGGTGTCAAGCCGAATGTGCCCGGCATCCCTGAAGGATTACCTTCGATCGTATACTGTCTACTTGGGCTGAATAATGCGATACCAACACTGAATTCCTTACCCAGGAATACATTTGATGCCGGGTTACCATTAACAAGACAAGTATAATGTAAGCCTAAGCCTGCTCCTGCAAGACCTTTGTGATATGCTCCATATCCAAGACTCAGATATCCATCTGTAGCGGATAACTGGAACATGCCAAATAGGATGATCAATACTGTGAGTTGTTTTTTCATTTTAAATTTTTTTGTATTTCTGAATGTTCGAGACAGGTTTTGAACCCGGCATCGAGTGATATTTTAAATTAGTGAAGGATGAATATATGAATATGTGTACATATTTTCAAATGACATGATGCTTCTCATACTTTAGGGTGAGCAAGATCAATCGGTATTCTTATGTTTGTAGTGACTATGGAAATTGTCATATTGCTTATATTATTCTTTATTATAGCCCTTGTTTATTCTGCTGCAGGATTTGGAGGTGGAAGCAGTTACATTGCTGTACTTCTTCTTTTTGGATTAGCCATAAATGATATTCGTTTCACAGCCTTGCTTTGCAATATTGCTGTAGTTGGAGGATCGGTTTATAATTTTCATAAAGCGGAATTATTAAAATGGAAAGAACTGACCCCTTTGATTATATTCAGTATACCTATGGCCTATTTAGGGGGAAGAATGACAGCAAATCCTGAGATTTATTTTCCTGTCACTGGTATAGCATTGATTGTGATTTCAGTATTAATGTTAAAATCAAAGAAACAACAAATTGAAAAAAACCAGCTTACATATTTATGGATGAGTCTGATCGGTGGAAGTATAGGTTTCTTGTCTGGTTTTATTGGAATGGGTGGAGGTGTATTTTTAGCGCCAATACTTTATTATTTCAATTGGGGTGCAGGCATCAGGATCAGTGCGGCTACAAGTTTGTTTATACTGGTAAATTCTTTTTTCGGATTAGCCGGACAACTTGGAAATATTCCTCAAATTGATATGCAATTAACTTCAGTATTACTCCTGGCAGTTATCTTTGGAGGGCAGATTGGCAACAGGTTGAATATTCATTTTTTATCGGGAAACCTGATAAAAACAATTACAGGAATTCTCATAGGAGTTGTGGGAATCCGGATTCTTATTCCATATTTGCAATTATGATCATAAAGTGTTTTGGCATAGCAAAAGACATTACAGAAAGCAAGGATATTGTCATTAATGACCAACATCCGGAATCTGTTGCTGAGCTTAGATCATTCCTTAGGGATTCATATCCTTCCTTCAATAAGATCCCGGAATATATGGTTGCAGTGAATATGGAGTATGCTCCGGACGATCAGCTGATTTCAGAGAATGATGTGATTGCAATAATCCCACCTGTTAGCGGCGGATGAAAACTTCGGAAATATATATCGGTGATAATGATCTGTCTATTGATAAGGCATATGCTTTTATAAATGACAATTCTTCTGGTGGCAATTGCATTTTCATTGGAACTGCAAGAGATATCAATAAAGGCAAAATGGTGGAGAAGTTATTTTTTGAAAGCTATGAAGCCATGGCCAAAAATGAAATTGACAAGATTATCAAACACTGTTTCGACTTGTATGATATAAAGAAGATTGGAATTTACCATCGGACAGGAACAGTAAACCTGGGAGATAAAGCAGTTATAATCGCAGTGTCTTCAAAACATCGGGATGCCGCTTTCCAGGCTTGCAGGTTTGCCATTGATAAACTCAAAGAAAACGTACCTATCTGGAAGAAAGAATACCTGGATGATGGATCTTACTGGGTAGGAAGCAGGCCCTGATCAGTTTTAAATTTATCTGTGTGCTGATCTAGAAGGTATTGATACCATTTTTTAAACTATAAAATTTACCAGAAGCATTTTTGTTTCTCAAATTGCTGACCAGGTGGCCTGACCTAATACCTGCCGTACAATAAAAAACAACAGGTTTTGTGAAATTTACCCAATCATCTGCTTTAATAGTAGAATAAGGCTGATGTATCGTATCATCAAATATATCTACATGTTCTTCATCTTCAAGGATTGATACAATCTGAAATTGATTCAGATTTTTTCTGAGAAATCCAATGTCTAATTCAAAGTCAGGATGACAAGTTTGAGGCTCATAATTTGTTTTTTCATAAACATTGGAAATGTCATTCTTCCAGTTTTTTTTCAATTTAAGTTTGACCTGTTCATTATCAAGCACATTATATATAAGTAGTTCGCTAACTAATGGATTTCCCAATCCTGCCAGGTATTTAATAACTTCATTGGCTTGAAGAAGACCAATAATACCCGCAATGGTGTTGACAACCCCTACTTCTGAACATGTCGGAATATCTTCCTGTATCTCAGGGAAAGCATCCCGTAAGTGAACATCTTCAAAAGACCTGTTTCTGAAAAAGGAAACATGACCTTCAAATTTATAGATAGAGCCATAAACGAGGGGAATATGATATAGGTGACAATAATCATTAACAAGATATTTGCATTGAATATTATCTGAGCATTCTACTACAATATCATTTTCATGGATTAATTCGGATATATTGTTTTTACTTATGTGAAAATCAAAAGCGGTGACATCGGTTTCCGGATTCAGTTTTTCAAGATGTCGTTTAAGTAATATTGCTTTAGATTCGTTGTAATTATTTGTGGTATAAAAAACTTGCCTGTGCAGATTAGATAATTGAGGTTTGTCACCATCGACAAGTTTTATTTTTCCAACACCTGCCCCTGCTAAATAAGGTCCAACAATTGAACCCAATCCTCCACACCCTATGATAACCACGCTTGCCTTTGACAGCTCTTCCTGTCCCTTAACTCCAAATTCGGTGAGCGTCGTTTGCCTTATATATCGGCCTTGATCCAAATCAGTTTTTGATTTTGTTTAAGGCTATCGTCTTCTCTTCCCTGGTGTTGATGTTTTCAATCTGGTTTTCCTCTTTGATCTCTATAACGGTGGTGTCGCTGTTGATCACAACTTTTCTTGGGCAATTGTATCCCTGGCTTAAAAACTTGAAAAAACGCATTTTGGCCTTTGGTTCATATATAGTAATCAGTGGTTCGGGAAACGGTTTTGATTCTCCTTTGATAGCCGTTGCGACAGAAGATGGATTCCGGTGTTTTATCAATTTTGTGATCAGGTCCTTTTCAATAAAAGGGAGGTCGCAGGCCAACACCAACCATGCTGCATCCGGCTTTTCCAGGAATGCAGAAATAATGGCTCCAAATGGGCCCATTCCCGGCATTTTATCAAAGATTACAGGATGGGCTCCAATGTGATCAGTTTCACAATCATAGGCTTTGGATATGTAAACAGGAATATCCAGGGATTTACAGAAATCAGCAAGGTAAATTTCCATAGGTTTTTCCCCATGATAGATTAATCTGGATTTATCCATACCCATTCTTTTGCTCTCTCCTCCTGCAAGAATGAGTGCGTTAAGTTCGGGGATAACGGATGATATTTTTTCTGAAAACCAATTAAAGATCTCCTCGTTTTCCAATCCGGTAAACACTGGCACATTATCCGGAAGCAAGTCTTTTATAAAGTCAAAAATGTCGAGGTCATGATTTTTCAAAATAACCAACTGGACATTTGTTAACTGGTCCTTTCTTCTGTATAGTGAATCTTCTTTTTGCGGATCTATAATAACAATTTGTTGTGTGGCCGGGTAATGGTTACCGTTGACCAGCACTGCATCAAAGTCAATGGATACAAACTGATCATCAAAAGAAGTCCATGCATTTTTACCTTCACTTATACACCTTTTTTCCCCAAACTGAAAAACGGA
>JAHHJO010000023.1:0-3593 GCA_018680275.1 Bacteroidia bacterium | reverse complement strand
GTCTGGTGTCTTTTCCGGTATAACATCTAATATTTCAATATTGCTTCCCTTAATCTCAATATCTGTTAGGACAGGACTTTCGATATACCGTTTTAGTTTCCTGGCTTCCTTCCTTGCATGTTTACGTTCTGTCACTATAAATGGAATACCTCGTCCTACATTGGCCATTCCTTCAATCAGGTACCTGTTGACTCCTGAACCAATTCCAAAAGTGAAAAAATTGGCATCGCCAAGAGAATTGGCAATAAGATTGAAAGTTGCTTCTTCGACAGCCACATATCCATCAGTCACAATTACAAAAGACCGACTGTATCCTTCCTGTTTAGGAAATGACAATGCTTTCCTGAGTGCCGGTAAAAGTTGTGTCCCACCACTACCGCTATAGCTCTCCATTTGGAAAAACGCATTCTGAATATTGCTTTGAGTGGCCTCAATGGAAGCTGGATTTAATGCAAAGGAACCTCCTGAGAAAAACAGGATATTAAATCTGTCAGTTGGTCTCATCTGATTTAACAAATTTCTCATTAACTCCTTGGCAACATCAAGTGGAAATCCATGCATTGATCCTGATACATCCAGGACAAAAATAAATTCCCGGGCATTGATTTCAGGCTTGTAATCAAGGTCAGGAGGTTCAACCTGGCATAAAAAAAACTTTTCAGAACCTGTGTCATAAGTATGGACTCCGGAAGCGATTGCTGCACCAGACAAGTTATACTCCAGAACAAAATCACGGTTGCCACCGTAGATTTCAGATGCTGCAAGCTGCACTTCTGCAAAACTGGCGGAATAATAGTTTATATCCGTTGTATGGCTTTTACTTCCTATATCGATAATCGGGAAAGGCATATTGATTCCTACATTGATATCAAATGTATACGTCGGTGAATTACCTGATCTCATAAAGGGATTTTGCTCAAATGAGCTTTCCTCTTCTGTATGATTAGTATACCTGGGTCCAACAACTGTCGGGTATATAAATCTGTAACTCTGGTTTTCAGGTATGATAAACTCAACATATTTAAGAATTACATTTATCTCTTCCCCAGGCATGATATTGGCCACATTCATCTGAAATACATTGGGTTTATGCTGTTGAAGTAAACTGGCTCTTTTGCCCTCTTCTTTGGCCTCGTTATATATCTGTTGGGCCTTTTGTTTCTCTTTGATTTCAGCTATGATCCTTCTCTCACCGATTTGCATTTCCATATGGTGTACTGCAGCACGGGTTGATGCCGGGAACACATATACAGCTTCTATCGGGACAGTGCCATCATTCTTATAGCTTTGTTTGACGACTACATCGGCAATAGGTCCGGTAATGTTGACATCCACGGAAGTTGAAAGTAAAGGAAAGGCTTCAACCCCGGAATCTCCCTGGATCATAAAATACGGACTCCCCGACTTCTCATTTTCCTGGGCATGAATAGTTTGGAATAAGAATACAATCAGGAAGAAATACATTGTTATAATTTTCATGGTTGTAGATTTTGAATTGAACAATTGATTCAAATCTATAGCAGTGTTTCATTTGTCAACCCGTCTAAATACTATTCGTTGGGATCTGATTATTATTCGTTTTAAATCTTTAGTAATTGGGTTACACTTTATGTGCTTTATCAATAGCTTTGTGGAAAATTATCTAAAGTGAGGTTCAGATTAATAATTGTTCTAGTACTTGCAGTCCAGTTGCTTCAAGGTCAAAATATCATTGACTCTTTAAGCGTCAATGACAACCCCTACACGGCTGTCTACAACCATCTTTTTTACTTACAATCAGACAGTTATATACCCGAGCAAGCAGCTTTTTCATTTCCTGAGGAACTGAGGGCTGACACAGATCTGGCGATTAAATTAAAACAAGTTCTGGATGGCAAAGGAATGTTTGTGGACCTCAACCGTGTTCCCAAGGATAACAATTATATTGATTCTACGACCCTTGAATCGATATATTTCATAGACCGGGATGAACAATTCATTTACCTGGAGCGTATAGATGGCAAGTGGTATTATTCAAGAACCACCCTATCTGAAGTACCTGTAATGCACGAAAAACTTTACCCTTTTGGCACCAGGTTCATGACTATGTTTGAAGCTCCTACATGGCAATATCGTATTCTAGGAATCAAACTATGGAAACTCCTGGGTTTGCTGCTTCTACTCGTCATTACAGTTATCCTGTTCTCACTCCTAAACCTGATTTTCAAAAAACTGTTGGGAGGCATCGTACAGAAGCGTATAGAAGTAAGCGAACAGGTACAAACGCCACTGGAAAAACTGTCAAGACTATTTGGACTATTATTGGCCATACGGTTTTTGTTATACTTCTTTCCGATGTTTCAGCTTGATCCAAGGCTGACATCTGTCTTATTAAAGGCCTTAAATATCCTGAGTATATTTTTTATCATCCTGGTTATTCAAAACATCATCAGGATATTCTTTGTCTATCTGGACCGTGTAGCCAAGAAAACAGAAAACACACTTGATGATCAGCTGTTACCTGTGCTGATGAAATTATCCATGATCATCATTTGGTCACTGGGTATCATCTATATCCTTGATTACCTTGATGTGAATGTCACAGCTTTGCTGGCCGGTATTTCAATTGGTGGTTTGGCACTGGCGCTTGCCGCTCAGGATACAGTCAAAAATTTCTTTGGATCAATCATGATTTTCCTCGACAAGCCATTCCAAATCGGGGATTGGATACATTTTAAAGATGTAGACGGTACCGTAGAAGAAGTAGGCGTCAGATCAACCAGGATCAGGACTTTTGCAAATTCCATAACCTATGTCCCGAATGCATTGCTTGCAGACAGCATTATCGACAATATGGGATTAAGGATTTACAGGAGATTCCATACGAACATCGGAATCACTTATGATACACCTCCGGAGATCATCAATGTATTCGTAAAAGGTATTCGTGAAATAATCAGGATGCATCCCACCACAAGAAAAGATTATTATGAAGTTCATCTTAACAGTTTCGGTGACAGCTCACTTAATATTATAATTTATATGTTTTTCGAAGCACCTACCTGGACGGATGAATTGAGAGCCAAGCATGACATACTATATGCCATTATAAAGCTGGCAGAAAAAATTGGTGTCCGTTTTGCCTTTCCTACTCAGACGCTCCATATCGAGGAATTGCCTTTACAGGGAGGATCAAATACACCGCCTTATCAAAGTCCGGAAGCCGGGCAAAATAATTTGCACGAAGTATTGGAAGAGATTCAGAAATACTTCAAATCAGACAAAGGACATACTGAAAAATTCAAGCCTCTGGGTGGCGAATAATTGAATATCAATAAGTAATTAAATGAATTAATTAGGCCTTGAAAGCCTTAAGAATTTTATTTATTCCGTAACTTAAGATGTTCATTTTATTCATTTTCAAAACAAAACACTTACAAAATGACAAAATTAGCTATTGGTTCTCTCGTGGGAGGACTACTTATTTTTATCTGGCAATTCCTATCATGGTCAATGCTGAATACACATGGTGCGAATTATCAATACACTGAAAATCAGGATGCTATTATGGAAGCTTTAAGCGCCAATCTTTCTGAAGATGGAGGCTATATGAT
>JAHHJO010000463.1:0-5156 GCA_018680275.1 Bacteroidia bacterium | reverse complement strand
ATCATATATTGCGTCGAAATATCAAGTCCATAAATATGCGCATCCGTTTGCTCATAGCTAAAAACAGGAAAAGCACCCCGAATTGTCAATCTGATCTCTTCCTGTGGATTCAGAAAAATATAGTCATTGAACTTCTGGAAGTACATTAAGGTATTAAATGAAAACCGGGCATTTGGTAGCCATTTATAATCAAGCGTAGATTTGAATGATATTTCTTTATTGAGTTCGGTATCTCCTTCTTCGATACCACTTACCCCCTGGTGAAGACCATTGCTGTATAATTCATTGATAGCCGGATTCCGCATTGCCACTCCCGATTGAAATGAAAGTGATTGGGTATGGCTTAAATCATATTTTAATCCGGCAACACCACCTGCATTATGAAAATTATTCTCATATCGGGCAATTTTTCTGGGTTCTGTATTTGTAATTGTAACTACATCCTGGTACTCAAAATCGTAACGCATCCCCAGATTGAAATTTATCCTTTCGTGCTGTTTTGTCAATGTTGTATATACCCCCGTTTCCCAGGACAAATAATCCGGGATCAAAGGAAGGATCCCAGTTTCAGGGTTATTGGTATTATCAATAAAAATGTTTTGATTTCCGATCTGTAGCTCCCAGTTTTCTCCAAATTCTTTAAAATATTTCAATTCGGCATTCATCGTATACTGATCCAGGCTCATTGCCGGGATATCTGATCTGCCACTTCTACGGACATCGAATTCTCGTCGCACATTATTTTGGCCAGCCAGAACCAATTGCATGTATTGGTGATCATCTATGAAATATTTCGCTTTGAGTTTTAGCAAATGATGAGAAACTTCCTGTTTGGGAGCTTCAATTTCATAACTGAATTCCTCATCAGTATAAAATGGAACATCCCTGGTCAAAGCTGTTTCAAGGTCTGAAAGATTACCTACCTGGGAACCGCGCAAAACGCCCAGTTTTGTATTGAAGGTACTGGCATAAAAATCCAACAACAATCTATTATTCCATGCCTTTTCCAACTGAACCGCAAAGTTTAGTTCTTCAAGTCCTGTATTATTCAGGAAATAATCAGCAGATTTTTTATCGCCATAATTCTTTATTGTTGAATTAATTCTCCAGGCCAGGACTGGTGAAAATTTTTCAACACGGGCATTCAGATTATGGCCCCTTCCGTTTGTCTCATATGCATAATTTACCTGACCATGCAGGTGTGGTTCCCTGCTGATTTTATTTGGTTCTACAAGGATTGCACCGCCAAGATTTCCTCCTCCGTATTCAATGGCATTAACACCTTTTAATACAGTAATCTTATCTGCTGACAAAGGGTCTATTTCAGGACTGTGACCATTACCCCATTGTTGTCCGCTCTGCGCAATTCCATTATTAAGGATAGTCAACCGGTTGCCGTACATACCATGAACAACTGGCTTGGCAATACCACTGCCATTTCTGAGGATTTGAACGCCTGTTTCATTTTCAAGCAATGCTGAAAGATTCTCATTGGTATTATCTTCTATAACCTGCCTGTTCAAAGAAAGATTGGGCTGATTATTCAAATTTCTAGTATGTCCATGGATTACAATATTGTCCAGCGAGACCGGCGTATGCTCAAGGAAGACATCAATTATCGTATCATGATCCAGATGGATGTGCATCTGGATCGGATCACATCCAATATGTGAGAATATAAGATGATATTCACCAGGACAGAGTGTCTTAAAACTATATTCTCCATCATCATTTGTGGAATTGCCTTCTGCTAATTCCTGTACGATGACATTTACAAAGGATAGTGGAAGTTGAGAATGTTCATCTATTACCCTACCAGATATCGATAGTGAACATTCCTGTGCAGTTCCAATACCAATTGAAAGACAAAGGATTAAATATATTAGATATATTCTATTGAACATTTATTGGAAAGGTAACAGAAATATCTGTTTCACCTCCTGCGTTAGTGATGTTTCCTTCTGACACACCAGAAGCTTCCTTCACAGGTTCATGTTTTAGTATAATCGTTAATGATCCAGCACCAGTTTCACCGGTCGTTAATATCGTATTAAGTCCTACCGGATTACCATTGCTATCCTGATCATTATAGGAAACAGTCAGGCCGGTAATATCCGTTTGAAAAAAGAACTGGTGATCTACATCCTCCTCCTCTATTTCTTCAGTAATATTTTCTGCAGGTGTTTCAGATTCATTCAATATTTCCAACATCCCGGTATAGGATTGGTTTCTTTCAAGGCTTCCTCCTGTAACAACTGGTTCATCGCCACCATCTCCGTCAAGATCTTTGAAACTGAGGGTTAGAGTATTTCCATTGTTAGATGTAAGTGTATAACTAAGGGTAGTAATTAATTCTTCCTCATTTGGAATGACCGGGTCATCTTTCCCACATGAAGTCATAAGAAGAGATAAGCAAAACAAAGCCATTATAACATGCAAATAAGTTCTTTTCATTTTTATCAGATTTTGTTCTCATCTTAAAGATAATCATTTTTTGCAACGTTGTTGCATTTGAGATTTGAATTGTAAAAATTTGATGCCATTTTTAAATCCTCTGAAATTGATGTACCTATTAAACTACCTGAATCTAACAAACAGAATACCTGCAAAAAACAAAAAAACACCTACAATCAAGTACCAGACATTGTTCCCTGTTTCTACAATTGCATACATGGAATCTCCCGAACCTTCAGTCAAAATTGCCCTGAAATCATTAGCTTTCTTTGATAGAATAACCTTTGATTTGCCATCTGGCCGTTTCCACCAAAAAACTGTATGGTGGTTATCATTTTCTTCAAATGCATTGATATGAATATCCAGCGATCTGGTCTGGCCAGGATAATTGTCAATAAAAAATTTCAGATCCGTCTGATGATTACCCAGGCTAATACCACCCTCTCCTATTGTTAATGGCTGCTTATCTGCTTTTAACTCAACATGCTCTTTCATATATTTTACAATAAGTTCTTTATAGTCATGCACAGCCATTGATTCAAAATCCACTTCGTCATATTTTTTGATCAATGCCTGGTGCAAGCCGGTCTGACTGAGATAAATACCAAGGACGGCTCCGCGCTCATTCGTTGCCTTTAATTCAATCTTCGCTGTCAAAGGATTATGTCCCATGACATTGAAACAAAGGAGAAATATTGATACAACTAACAGAATATATTTCATCATTTATAAATTATCTGTATGTAAATGAATTGACTGCAGCTGCCCCTGCAAGACATGGAGGTATATTCGGTGCTTCTGTACCTGATGCATGGTAATGATATACGCCTCCAGGAAAATCTGAAGTTGCAGTTGTATGTCCATTACATGCATCCAAATCTGAAGGCAAACTACCGTCACTGTCTTTTGATGCATAAATCGGGAATCCATCTTTCGCAAATCCAACCAGGGCCGTTTCACTTTGTGCAAAATTCGAACAACTTACTTCGGTGATATTATAAGCTTCCAATACATTGTTCATTTCCTGGGGTACAAAATGCAGATGGTAATAACCAAATGGATCCATATGTCCACCGCAAGGATCAATGGAAGGTATGCCGCCACCGGCCTGACCACCGCCCGGCATACCCGGAGGGCCCTGTGTCACAGATGGTGGATCTCCTGTCAGAGGAATTCCATCAATTGAGACGCCAAGGTTTTCAACGATTTGAATTTGATCCGGTGATCCCAATAGCTCTGGTTCCACAGGTATCATGAAGGTCAATTGCAGGTTATCATCAGGAGCGGCTTCCAGGCAAGCTACTGTACTTGTAGGAGGTCCGGATATACTTCCCGGATCTACAATAGTGATGTTTCCATTGGCATCAACAATATCATATCCATCAGCTTCCATCGCTTCCCACAAACTTCTTTTCATCACCTGGAAACCAGGATTGGTATTCCCATCATAGATGCCAAGTCCTCCGATATCATCAATTGTTTCAGGACAATAAGGACCATTTTCAACCGGATTGCTTTTGAAAACAATCTGGTAACAGCTTGTTGAAGAGCCATTTTCAAGAGTACAGTTGACTACTGAAAAAGAGAGAAGCGAAGCGCTGTTGAAGTAAGATTCATCAATGGAGTAAATATTTTCACCGGGAGTATCATCATCGTCATCTGAATTATCAATATATCCTTCCGGCTGTTCACACGCATCAAGACTTATGTCAGGGTTGCCAAGGCCATCCCCATCAGCATCCTGGTACCAGGTGATTTCAACACAAGAAGGATCATCATCATTGCAAGAGCTTGTCAATAATATTATTCCTGTCAGGACAATGAATAGACTTACTAAATATTTCATGTTTGATTTTTTTTAATTTCTGGTTTTGACAATTGAATTCCGACAATCCTTCGGTAGAATGACTTTTTTTAAAAAAAAAGTTTTTCTTTTTCAAGGACTGTGAATGAGGGACATAAACTTTACTTCTATCAAGGCATTTATCTGCCCTTTGGAGGAGGCGGTGGTTTTCTCTGCTCCTTTAGTATTTTCCCGAGTGCATGATCAATAAATTTTTCAAAATTGGTTTGCTGTTCTGATTTGAGCAAAGTTTTAATATCTCCAAAGTGACTATATGTTGATTCGATTTTTTTCCTTTCAAGTTGTAAGGCCTGTTCGATCCGATTATCATTTATTTCCGTTCCTTCCCCTGTAATTATCGATTTAAAGTAAGGTTTCAATAATTTTCTTTGCTGCATATCTACAATATCAATTTGTCGACTGTGTCTTTCAGCAAATTTCAAAAACCTTTCGGTTTGCTGATCATCCAGTTTCAGGATATCCCCTGCTTTTTCCGGTCCTCCCGGACCAGGATGCAAGGGCTTTTTAGGCTTTGTTAAAAAAAAGAAAGTGATCATTGAAAGGTTCAGTATCAGTAATCCCAATGCAGCGTATTTGTAAAACTGTAATTGTTTCATCTTTCATAGATGTTATAGTTTGAAAAAAGCGATTCATCGGATTCTCCCGATACAAGCATTTCAGTATTATTTGACTGATTATACTCCGTGATCTGACGAAATGCAAAAACATTCAGGACAAGGATAATCACGGCTGCAGCAATCCCGTAACTCCATTGACGCATAGGAATCAACCTGGCGCCCGGAGCCTCAATATTCTGTTCGATCCTGGAAAACAAATCAGCTCCAGGCTTAGCACGCTG
>JAHHJO010000338.1:0-12574 GCA_018680275.1 Bacteroidia bacterium | reverse complement strand
ATAAAGCAAGGAGCTTTGCGGAGCATATAAAAAACTCGGACGACGAAAAACTCAAAACCCTGCTTGATGAAAGAGCATTTATCCTGCCGGATACAATAATTTCAGAATTTGAGTCCAGGAACATCTTATTTCTTAAAAAGGGACCAAAAGAATTATCCATAGAAAAGGAGATCGTTTATAAATGCAGACCACAACCACATTTCAACAAGAATTTCAAGTTGCTAATTGATGATCTGGAACAAAAAAACAGGGAAGCCACGAAGGTTTATTTGTTTACTGACAATAAAAGGCAGATCGAACGTTTCTACAATATATTCGATGACCTCCATGCCAAAATAGATTTCCACCCGGTTTTAAAATCCATCCACCAGGGCTTCATAGATAATGACCTGAATGTGGCCTGTTATACAGATCACCAGATATTTGAGCGATTTCACAGATATAAACTACGAAGAGGGTTTACTAAAGAGCAGGCGTTAAACCTCAAGATGCTCAAAGAACTGAAACCCGGAGATTTTGTCACCCATATAGATCACGGGATAGGCAAATATTCCGGATTGGAAAAGATTAACATTAACGGGCACAACCAGGAATCGGTAAGGTTGATATACCTGAACAATGATATTCTGTATGTAAGTATTAACTCCTTACACAAAATATCAAGGTATGTTGGCAAGGATGGTTCTGCTCCGAAGTTGAGCAAGATTGGTGGGGAGGCATGGAAAAACCTTAAAAGGAAAACAAAAAAGAAAGTAAAGGATATAGCCAAGGAACTTATAAAGCTATATGCAAAAAGAAGAGCATCGAAAGGATTTGCTTTTCCTGAAGACGGTTATCTTCAAAACGAGCTGGAAGCTTCATTCATATATGAGGATACACCAGACCAATTTGATGCTACTGTAGCAGTGAAATCTGACATGCAAAAGGAATATCCTATGGACAGGCTAGTTTGCGGAGATGTAGGATTTGGTAAAACAGAAATTGCTGTCAGGGCAGCTTTTAAAGCAGTTGTTGGAGGTAAGCAAGCGGCCATACTTGTGCCAACGACAATACTGGCACTTCAGCACTATAAAACGTTTAATGAGCGACTGGAGGAGTTTGGTGTGGACATAGATTATGTGAATCGATTTAGAACAACAAAAGAAAAAAGGCAAATTTTTGAAAGGCTTAAGGAAGGAAAGCTTGATATTATAATTGGCACACACTCCTTACTTAACAAAGATGTTAAATTCAAAGACCTCGGTTTACTTGTTATCGATGAAGAACAAAAGTTTGGTGTATCCGCAAAAGAAAAGTTGAGGAACCTGAAGGTTAATGTAGATACATTGATCCTGACAGCTACACCAATACCCAGAACACTCCAGTTTTCCCTGATGGCTGCAAGAGATCTTTCGATTATAAGGACAGCTCCACCGAACAGGCAACCTATTCATACCGAAAGGCGTGTATTTAATGATGAATTGATCAGGGAGTCCATATATTATGAATTCAACCGTGGCGGACAGGTCTTTTTTGTTCACAACAGGGTCAAGTCGTTACCTGAAATTACGGCTATGATACGAAGGCTTTGCCCGGATGTTGATGTAGCCATGGCACATGGTCAGATGGAAGCCAAACAACTTGAAAAGACGCTACTGGAATTTATTGACGGGAAATATGATGTTTTGGTTAGTACTAATATTATCGAAACAGGTCTTGATATTCCAAATGCTAATACAATGATCATCAATAATGCCCACCACTTTGGAATGAGCGACTTACACCAGCTTAGAGGGCGTGTCGGGAGATCTAATAAAAAGGCCTATTGTTATCTTTTTGCACCCCCCGTGTCAACCTTAACGACAGATGCAAGAAAAAGACTGAAAACGCTTGAAGATTTTTCAGACCTGGGAAGTGGCTTCCATATAGCAATGAAAGATCTGGATATTCGTGGAGCAGGCAATCTACTCGGTGCAGAGCAAAGCGGGTTTATTGCAGATATCGGATATGAAACATATCAGAAGATTCTGGAAGAGGCCGTACATGAACTTAAAGAAAGCGAATTTAAGAATCTCTTTAAGGATGAGATGGAAAAAGAAAAAACGTATGTCCGGGATGTAGAGATAGACGCCGATGTCGAGATGCTTATTCCAGATGAGTATGTGAGTGTGATTCAGGAAAGACTGAGTATTTACACAGCAATGGATAAATTGAATAATGAAGAGGAAGTCAAGACTTTCAGAAGCAAACTTAAAGACAAGTTTGGTCCGGTTCCATTTCAGGTAGATGAACTATTTAATGGTCTTCGCCTAAGATGGATATGTAAGAAAATGGGCGTGGAAAGGTTGTCGTTGAAAAGCAGGAAGCTGAGAGCATATTTCGTTCGAAACCCACAATCCTCTTTTTACGAAACGAAATTCTTTAACGACCTTTTAAGTTACATATCCAAAAAAGGCCCTGAAAACGGATTATATTTAAAACAATCCAGGCAAAATTTGATTTTGATCAGAGACGGGATAAACAACCTTAAGGGAGCAAGAAAACTCCTTGAAAACCTCATAGAAGATATTTGAAAATGGACCACGAATTTTCCAACACACAGATGTCCTTGAACGATTTACCAAAAATCGGAGACATAGAATTCGTTCCTCTGGAGAAAGACTATCTGCTTGTAATTATTTTGTCAAAAATGGTGTCCCAGATAATTACAGCAATCTTCCTAATTGTGTTCCTAACATTGATGCCTTTTGATCTGACCATTACAATTCTGAAACTGGTAGGGGTGACTTTTGTTTTGTATTTGTTGTGGTCCTATATATCTGCGTTCTATGGATTCAGACACAAGCAATTTGCATTAAGAGAAAAAGACATCATTTATAAAACAGGGTGGATATGGCGTTCAATGACTGTTGCCCCGTTTAACCGTGTTCAGCACGTACGTATTGATCAGGGTCCGATAGAAAGACAATTTAATTTGTCCCGTTTAAAAATTTTCACTGCCGGAGGAAGCTCAAGCGACCTGACAATACCAGGTTTAAATCCCGGAATGGCGGAATCTCTCAAAGAATATATCGTTGAGCAAACGAAGCAGGATGAAGAAGAATAGGCATATAGATTTTTCTCAACCGATGATGCAATCTTATGCTGCAATTCTTTTGATCATGTATCAATTTTATAAGATCCTTATACGGCAACTTTTTCCTCTATTGATAATCGTATTGATTCAGCGAAAATGGATGAATGTTAATCGGGCCATGTTCTTTATTATTCCTTTTGCTGCTGTAGGTGCCATATATGGGATTGTTGCTTTTTTCAGATACCGGTTTTATATCAAAGGAGGAAAATTGATTGTCAATAAAGGGGTGTTTAAAAGATCCAAAGTTGAAATTCCTCTCGAAAGAATTCAATCAGTCAATTTTGAACAAAATATTATACACAGATTATTTAATGTGGTTCGGTTAAACCTGGATACTGCAGGAAGTTCGAAAAATGAACTTGAACTACATGCTCTGGATAAAGGCATTGCCGAAGCCCTTAGTCATAAGGTTTTGTCCTTTAAGAAAAAAATGTCTGCATCCATTGACAAACAAGAGCATTTTCAGGAAAGAAAGAAAGAAGAAATTTTCAGACTCGGGTTTGGTCAACTCATTAAAGTAGGATTGACAGAAAACCATATACGCTCAGGAGGCATCATACTTTTCTTTTTTATCTGGTTGTTTGACAACCTTCGTGATATTGGCCTGGACATGTATGAAAAAACTGAAGAGTACTTACCCCAGGCAGAAGTTTTTCTTCAGAGTCTTTTTGTTGTTGTATTGTTGCTTATACTATTTTTCCTGAGCAGCATGGCTATTTCAATGATAAGAACTGTTTTGCAATATTACCAACTCCATATGTACAGGTCTGCGGGAGGATTTATAATTCGATCCGGGTTGCTAAATAAAAAGGAAAATGCGGCAAAAGATCAGAAGATCCAGATTTTTAAATGGACACAGAACTTGCTGCAGTATTGGACAGGAATCTATAAACTGAACCTTAGGCAGGCATCGAGTGTACAGGTGTCGGATAAAAGTTCATTGCGAGTAATCGGTCTTTCTCAATCTGATGTTGTGAAATCCAGAAACTATGTTTTTCGTGACTTTATTGATGATATTGATCGCCTTGAACATGAATCTGTCAATGTGTATTATTTCCTGAGAAGGTTTTTAATATGGTCTTATCTGTTTATACCATTTATTTTTATAAGCTTCTATATTGATTCACCTGTGTATCCGGGCTATATAATTTTTTTATATGCATTTGTTGTTTTGAGCACCTACTTTTCATTTAGAAAGAAAAGATATGCTATCGGTGAAGAAATGATTTCACTAAGAGGAGGCACCTTTGGAAACAGTCAAAGCTTGATGGCGATTTATAAGATACAGTCCGTAAGAATGAGGAGCACACCATTCCAAAGAAGAAGGGGTCTTGCGACGCTTGAAATCTTCAGCGCATCAGGCGGAATACAAATTCCTGAGATAAAAACGCATATTGCAAATACGATCAGGGATTATATATTATACAAGGTAGAGAGGTCAAGACGGAACTGGATGTAATAAAAAAACCCCGTCAAACTGTGTTTAACGGGGCGATAGAATATTTAAGGGTGTTAAAGTCAATCCAAATGTAAAGTGAAATAGTGAATAAATGAAATCTTTTGATATAAATATGACAAGTAATTTACACTTAATTTTGTAACAGACAAATTCGCATAAAATGCTGAAAATCTTGTTTTTAATAGCACTTGTATATTTTTCATTCCGGATATTTTCCACACGGAAAATGCTTGACAACTCAAATGACTATTTACAGGAAGAAGAGACTGATGAATACACAGAATACGAAGAAATAGAATAAATGAGCCAAAGCCAGCAACCTATAATTGTAAAGAATACGAAAAGTTATTTAGCGATAAATAAACCACCCGGGTGGTTATCGCAAAGTGGAAGAAACAGTGACATTTCAATTCTGGAGTATTACCAATCCAAAAATCCAGGTAAACTCCATTTGTTAAACAGGATTGATCGTCCTGTAAGCGGAATGGTGTTATTATCAAAAACCAGGGCTTTTACAAAGTCTTTTGTCGAGGCACAGAATAACAATCTTGTCAGTAAAACATATTTGGCAGTAGTAGAAGGAAAAGTTGAAGTAGAAAACAATGAGCTTGAACACTGGTTGGTGCACGATAAAAGACAGATGTGTTCTTATATTACAGATCAAAACAACCAACACGCGAAGAAATGCACATTGTCTTTTAAGCGCCTGGGGTTATTTGACCGCTATAGTCTTTTGGAAATAACAATAAGGAAGGGCAAATTTCATCAGATCAGAGCCCAGCTGTCATTCTATGGACACCCGATCAAGGGAGATGTAAAATACGGAGCAAGACGAGGAAATCGCGACAGAAGCATACATTTGCATTCACATAAACTTAAGTTTGAAAATCCGGTAAGCGAAACAATACAATTTACTGCACCAATATGGACAGGAGATAGTCTTTGGGAAGCAGCAACCGGGATGTTGGTATAAAATCCTAAAATCATGGAAAATTTTAAAGAAAAATTCACTGATGTCAATGAATTGGGAGAATTCGGGTTGATTGATAAAATCATGAAACCTTTCTCCAATAAGAGAGAATCTACAATAAAAGGGGTTGGTGATGACGCAGCGGTTATTAAATACGGTAAAGAAAACATTATTGTCTCCACTGACTTGCTTGTTGAAGGGATACATTTTGATCTAATGTATTCTCCACTCAAACACCTTGGATATAAGGCCATAGTGGTCAATCTTTCAGATATATATGCTATGAATGCTACACCTGAGCAGGTTACTGTTTCTATAGCAATCTCAAGCAAATTTTCAGTAGAAGCAATTGAGGAGCTCTATGAAGGCATAAGAGAAGCATGCAGGATCTATAACGTAGATCTTGTTGGTGGTGATACAACATCATCACCGAGAGGAATGACAATTAGTGTTACAGCCATTGGACGGGCATTGGATGAAGAAATAACATATCGATCAGGTGCGAAGCCAGGAGATATCGTTTGCATCACAGGTGATCTAGGTGCTGCATACCTGGGCCTCCAGATACTGGAGAGAGAAAAACAGCTATATATGTCTAATCCAGGTATTCAGCCTGATCTCGAAGACCAGAAGTATCTTCTTGAAAGGCAGCTTAAACCCGAAGCCAGGAAGGATTCAATAAAATACTTCAAGGACTCAGCACTTTTACCAACAGCAATGATTGATATTTCTGATGGACTTGCTTCAGATCTGATGCATATATGCAAAGCTTCAGGGGTAGGGGCGTTTCTTGAAGAAGGAAAAATTCCTATTAAGGAAGAGGCCCAGTTAATGGCGATCAAGTTCAAGCTTGATCCGATTACAACTGCATTAAATGGAGGAGAAGACTATGAGCTCTTGTTTACAGTTGATGAAAAAGACCTAGAAAAAATCAGGTATATGCCAAGTGTATACATCATTGGAGAGATTACAACTGCCCAGGATGGCTTAAAACTTCACACTACAGGAGGAAATATACACGACCTTAGAGCACAAGGCTGGAAACACTTTGAGGCCCCTGAGAAGGATAACTAAGGCGAAAACGGATAAACTTTATGGTTCTTTTGTCCTCAAGATGCTGTTTTTCATAAAAGGTTAGGATATCCAGGTCTGGATGAATAAGGTCTTCACAATAAATATCATCACTATCCATCTCAATTGAATGAGCTTCTTCCAAAAGAACCTCTTTAGTATGGTTGTATAAAAATGTAGAGTCTGTTTTAAGGTTTATAGCTGCCCCTTCCTTAAGGAATAAGTGATATTTTTTTAAAAAGACCGGAGAAGTGAGGCGTCGGTTATATTTGCTTTTCTTAAGAAAGGGGTCAGGAAAGGTGATCCATATTTCATCAACCTCGCCTGGACCGAAGAAATTATCAACCATTTCAATTTTTGTTCTGAGGAATGCTGCATTTTTTATCCCAAGATTGAGTGCCTTCCTGGCGCCCTTCCATATCCTGGCACCCTTGATATCAACACCAATAAAGTTTTTGTCAGGATATCTTTTGGCAAGTTCGAGGGTATATTCACCACCACCGCAAGCCAGCTCCAGCACAATAGGGTTTTGATTTTTAAAATGGGTCGTTGACCAACGGGAAGTCATGATACATTTCTCTCCGTTTTCCCCTGATAATTCATTTGTGCCCAGGTTAAAATTCTCATAGACGTTTGGAAATGTTAATATTTCTGTAAATTTCAACAGTTTGTTCCTTCTTGCCATCTAATTGTGTGACATTTATCGTTTCATAATGAGTGCAAAAATATCTCTATTTTCGTGCCTTAAACTTAATTCCTTGAAGAAACTTATTCTTTTTATCCTGGTGTTGACTTCTATTCAGCTAGGTGCACAACATCGTGTAGGTGTCCGCGCAGGTCTTAATTATTCAACCTTCAGGGGACCAGTGGAGCAAGGGGAAGACTATGCTATTGGAAATGGATTTCATTTTGGTATCAATTATACTTATGAATTGAATGATATTTTTGGCATTCGAGGGGAAATATTATATGTCCAGAGAGGAGCAAAGCAGAACTATTTTTCTGATGACACCTACCATATTATCAGGTCATTAAATATCAACAAGTTTGTTGAGCAGGGCATGGTAGACCTGAAAATGGATATATCAAATGCCTATTTATCCATTCCTGTTACTGCTCAACTTGATGTTGGCCGAAAATTAGAGATTTTTGGAGGAATGTCTGTTGACTTTCTGGTTGGTCCTTCCGGAAGAGGAAAGCTGGACTTTACCAGTCGTGACAGACCAGATGATATATTCTTTATACAGTCCTACGATCATAGGTACAATTCAGATGAGGCGGGAGAGTATAATGTTATTATACCTGAGTTTATATCCATAATCGTGGATGGGGACAGGGTGGAGTTACCAAAAGTCGTTGGAGCATATTATAATTTTGACTCAGACCAAAAGACAGGCAAGCGGTTTAATACTGTTGATGCACACCTCATTTTTGGGGGAAACTATTTCATAAATCCCGGGTTTTATATCGGTGCGAGATTAGAATATGGGTTGACGGATATTACCAATGATCAAATGGATTTTAGTCTATCTGAGCTCGATGCAGACGAGAAATATATTTTCAGGGAGGATAAGGATAGTTCAATGAGCCTTAGTATTTCTTTTGGATTCAGGTTCTAGGCTTCCAGCATTTTTTCGGCATTTTCAACTACCTGGAGTTTTTCTATGATTTCACCTATTTGACCGGTAATAATTTTATCAAGACTATATAATGTCAGGTTGATGCGATGATCTGTTACCCTGTTCTGTGGAAAGTTATATGTTCTGATTTTATCTGACCTGTCGCCTGAACCAACCAGGGATTTTCTCTTTTCCTTTTGTTCGGAATAGTTCTTGAGCTTTTGTGCCTCCCTGATTTTCTGGTAAAGTTTAGTCAGAGCAATTTCCCGGTTTTTATGCTGAGACCTTGAATCTGTACTTTCTGATACAATACCTGTAGGGATATGCGTGAACCTTACCCCGGATTCTGTTTTATTGACATGCTGACCTCCTGCACCACTGGATCTGAAAGTATCAACCCTAAGGTCATCTTTTTTAACATCTATATCTTCAGCTTCGAATTTAGGAAGAACAACAACGGTAGCCGCAGAAGTATGTACCCGGCCCTGGGATTCTGTTTTAGGCACTCTTTGAACCCTGTGTGCACCCGACTCAAACTTTAGCTTTCCATAAACTTCAGAACCAGAGACCTCCATCACTATTTTGTTAAAACCACCTACTGATCCTTCGTTGACGGAAAGAAGCTCAACCTTCCAGCCCTGTGACTCAAAATACTTGCTATACATCCTGTACAAATCACCAGCAAAAATACTGGCCTCATCACCACCAGTACCTGAGCGAATTTCGAAAATAACGTCCAGGGTATCATCAGGGTCTTTAGGAATGAGCAAGTATTTCAGCTTATCTTCCAGTGCTTCCTTTTGAGGAACCAGGACATCGAGTTCTTCCTGCGCCATGGCTTTCATGTCTGGATCAGGGTCTGAAAGCATTTCACGTGTAGAATCGATATTTGAGCTAATGTGCTTGTATTCATTAAAGACACTGACAATTACCTGAAGTTGTTTGTATTCCTTGTTTAATGAAGAATACTTTTTCATATCAGAAACAATTTCCGGATCTGAAAGCTTTTCTTCAACACTTAAAAAATGATTATATATTGATTCTAGTTTGTCTATCATAATATGGAGGGTTTTCCCAAAGGATGAGAAAAGTTAAATGTGACATGAAGGTAAAAAAGAGAAGCTAGATAACGCGAATCCTGTCTTTTATCGATTGTATCAAATCAGTTGATACTGAAGGACGAGCAACATTGTTCTTAATGAACTCTCTGAAAGTTTTTTCCTTTTTGAAAATCTTGGAACATCTGGGGTCATTGTCAACACGGGATAATAATTCTTTTTTCTCATTATCTCCAAGTGCATTGTCAAAGTAAAGATTCACCTGGTTCCGAATATCATGAACGTTATGCAGATTCCCCATTTGTTTTAAGTTTTACATTTTCGTCATACTAAGAATCAAATAAAAATGGAACATGTTGCTAATACAATGATACTTAATCAATTTATAATAATCAATACAGATTATTCTTCTTCCTTTTTGCCTGGTTTTTGACCAGTTTTATTTACGCCCCTCTTATCCTTGTATCCTAGGTTCTGGGCATAAGTTTTCAGTTTCTCTTTCAACATATTCCTTGCCCGGAACAAACGGGAACGAACCGTACCTATTGGAACATCAATTATTTTTGATATTTCCTCATAGGTGAAACCTTCTACATCACAAAGCAACACAACCGTCCTGAAGTCAATCGGTAATGCATTAATGGCAATAGTAACTTCATCGCCCATCATGCTGTCAAATAATTCCTCTCTTAAATCCAGATAACCCGTAAATGAACTATCATCGCTGTCGTGATAACTTACTATATCCTCAAAATCAACCCGGGTTGGTTGCTTGCTACGCTTACGATAGTGATTGATGTAAGCGTTTTTCAGTATTTTAAACAACCAGGCCTTTGCATTAGTTCCCTGTATGTATCTATCAATGAAACGATGAGCCTTTAGGTAGGTTTCCTGAACAAGGTCATTGGCATCATCTTCATCATATGTAAGGTGAAATGCAAATGTCTTTAATGCATCAATATGAGGCAAAAGCTCCTTTTCAAATATTTCGTGACTATTGGACAAAAGTGAAATTTTGCTAAAAAGCAAACATACATAAATTATACTATTATAAAACCTTGAAGATTGTGCTATCTGCTATTGCATAAATGTCATCAGATTCTAGGCCTTCTATATTCATACTACCCGTAAAATATCCAAATGCCGGAAGAATAGCCTGATTATTCTTAAAATAAAAACATGGAAACCTGAAAGTCTGTTTCCCTTTGCCTGATAATTTTATAGCGGGATGCAGGTGACCACAAATGTTGTAATAACCTTCACATATATCGGGGTGATGAGTTAAAAAGAACCTTTCAATAACCAGGTGTTCGGCATGGATTGTCAAATTTGAGGCGATATAATGTTTTTTATCCAGGATATCATGGTTACCCATCACGAGGTCAAATGCAATCTCGTGATGCTTTTTTAGAAAAAGCAGGAATAATGACCAGGAGTTATTATAATGACTATGGAAAAGGTCACCTAGAATGATAACTCGACGCACAAGATATTTAGAAATGATATCTCCCAGGCGGGTTAATGTTTCTTCTCCAGCTTCAGCAGGCAAAGGGATGCCCTGTTTCCTGAAGTGTGATATTTTACCAAGGTGAAGGTCTGAAATCAGCAAAGTGGCGTACTTTTCCCACAGGATAGCTTTGTCTGGAAGAAGCAAAAAAGATTCGTTTTGTATTTTATGAATGATGATTGAACTTTTAATTCCATAAAAGCGCTAAGTTAATTGACTCTTATTAAAATCAGTTTTGAAATTTAAGATAAAGGAGACTTGTATTATTTTCGCAGAAATTAAAACTTCAGAAATTGGGACGAGCATTTGAATATCGTAAAGCAACTAAATTCGCACGTTGGGACAAAATGGCCAAGCAGTTTAGTAAAGCAAGCAAGCATATAACAATTGCAGTTAAGCAAGGAGGACCGGATCCTGACTCAAATGTGTTATTAAGAAGGGCCATTCAAAATGCCAAGGCGGTCCAAATGCCTAAAGACAAGATTGAAAATGCAATCAAAAAGGGTTCAGATAAGGACACAAGCAATTATGATGAGATTGCATATGAAGGAATGGCACCACATGGGATAGCAGTGGTCGTAGAGACGGCAACAGATAACCCCCAAAGGACAGTCGCTAATGTAAGGTCATATTTCAGGAAAAAAGGAGGTTCTCTGGGTACACAGGGAATGCATGACTTCCTGTTTAGCCGCAAAGGTGTTTTTTATGTTCCTGTAGAAAATGTTGAAGATATTGAAGAACTAGAACTGGAGATGATTGATTATGGTCTTGAGGAAATAGAGAAAGATACTGTAGAGGAGAAGGAAATGTTCAAACTTTATACCGCTTTTGAAGACTTCGGGTCACTACAGGAAGCACTTGAAAAGAAGAATATTAAAGTAGAGAAATCCGAGCTGGAAAGGATTCCAACTATAACCAAAGAGTTGTCTGAAGACCAGGTGGATGAGGTTTTGGCCCTTATTGACATGATGGAACAGGATGATGATGTAACAAACATCTTCCACAACCTTGCCTAATAAAGAGTTTAAATTAATTTTACGCCCATTAAACTTGTCGAGCATTAATCCTGTTTGGTATATTAAATAGAGCCTGGCACTTCTTTTGTAACAATCTTAACCACCTAAATACAACATACATTTATGCGTACAATCATTTACTCCCTCATTATTTTATTGTTTCCACTTTCCCTTGTTTCTCAAGACATATCTGTTTCTATCATTCACTTAGCAGGAGGATGTGATGGTCCGGATAGCCTGACTACGACGGTTTCTTCAATCGAAACAACTATTGCGGGGGGATATAACTATATGACCTATAATCACTTTTGCACTGATGCAGCTGACACATTATCAGGCATGGTCAGTATTGATGAAATCACAGGACCTGTAGATAATATTTTCAGATTCTCTGACTTTAGTTTCGGATTATGGGAGGCTTGTTATGGTATAGATCCCCCTACCGGATCATTGCAGTTCAGTTATGAAAACAACCTGGTTGGCAACCTGACAGGAGCAGACAACTATGGGGACACGTGGAGTTTTGATTCATTTGTAAAAATGGGCAATAGTTACAATATAGTATTCAGCAACACCTATGGTGAATTCGGAACAACGATTATTGTACCAGATGATGGCCGGGAACTACCACCAATTGACGGACAGACAATAACATACACCTATTTATGGTCTACAGGAGAAACAACACCTTCGATTGAAGTAACGGACCAGGGTCTTTATTCTGTAACAGTAACCGACAACAACGGAAATACTGGCAGC
>JAHHJO010000080.1:0-6442 GCA_018680275.1 Bacteroidia bacterium | reverse complement strand
GGAGTATGAAATCATTAATGTAGATCTTATTAAAAATCAACTGAATTGTTTGAATTAATATGTTAGGATTAAAATTACCAACCGATCCACGCTGGGTCAATCTTGCAGAAAAAAGTCTTGAAGAAATATTAACGGATCATGCGTATTGTGAACAAAAAGCGGCTACATCATGTATTTCCCTTATTCAGCAATACCCTGAAAAAAAGGACATGGTTGAAGCTCTTGCGCCAATAGTCGCTGAAGAATGGAGCCATTTCAGAATGGTCTTAAAAGAACTCAACAAGAGAAATCTCGATCTGGGAAACCAGAGAAAAGATGAATACGTTAATAAACTACTCAACTTTCAAAAGAAGGGAGGATCAAGAGATGAACGGCTTGTTGAACGTCTTTTGATATGTGCACTGATTGAAGCCAGGAGCTGTGAGAGATTCAGATTACTAAGCTTGCATATCAGTGAAGAAAAACTCAAAGACTTTTATCATGGATTCATGGTATCCGAAGCTGGGCATTATCGCATGTTTATTGACCTGGCTAAGAAATATGGTGATGAAAATGCAGTCAAAGCACGATGGCAGGAATACCTCGACTATGAAGCTAAGATCATGGAATCTCTTACTCCACGCGGAGATAGAATGCACTAAATCCGAAAGTCATGAACCAGGAATATTGGAATGAAAGATACGCTTTAGGTGAAACCGGATGGGATATTGGCTTCGTAAGTACACCAATCAAAGAGTATATCGACCAGATCGACGACAAAACCAAAAAAATTCTTGTACCGGGTGCCGGCAACGCCTATGAAGTAGAATACTTATACAACCAGGGATTTACAAATATTTTTGTTCTTGATCTTGCCTCTCTTGCTCTTGAAGCTCTTAAAAAAAGATTGCCTTCCTTTCCTGACTCCCATATCATTCATGATGATTTTTTTAAGCACCATGGAACATATGATATTATCCTGGAACAAACATTTTTCTGTGCCCTGGACCCTTCTTTAAGAGCGAAGTATACCAGTAAAATGAATGAGATTTTGTCTCACAAGGGTAAGCTTGTTGGCGTTTTATTTTCATCTGTTTTTCCATTTCAGGGCCCACCTTTCGGAGGGACAATAGATGAGTATCAAAAACTGTTTGCGCCTTCTTTTAATGTATCATTTGAACCTTGCTATAATTCAATCGAACCAAGGATGGGGAATGAATTGTGGATGAAAGGTATAAAAGGTTCAGGGATTCAGGCGGGGACGCACTGAATCAGGCTTGTGGAGAAATTTTAGATTTCTTTTTTGAAATAGTTGAATCTGCTTACTCTGTAATGTTAAGCCTTGTATATGGTTTCGCACGATCCAGTAAGATATTAACTATGCCGGAGACAGACTTTCCTTTTTTTCCATACCACTGAAAAAGTCAGCTTCTGAAGAGGACTTGACATCGATACCTCCCCTGTCTTCACGTAAAGTTCTTGAAAAGAGATTCAGGTTCTTATCGAAAAGAAACTTCAAAAGGAGTTTAGTCCATGAGGTATGATAATATAGTGTATCGTAGAATTCAGGTGCGATCTCCCTGATCTTTGGTAGATTATTCCATGGTACATAAGAAAAATCATGATGTTCATTGTGATAGCCTACATTAAAGGATAACTTATTCAAAGGACCATAATATGAATATGTTTCCTGGGGAGCAGCGACAAGATAATGTTCCTGAATCCACCTGGCACCCAAGGGGTGCAGACCGATAGAAAAACCAAAAGAAGCCAGTAGGTATAACAGGGCCATTGGTCCTACTAACATAAAAATAGCTACGTCAAGGGCAACAACGGTCAACAGGTTGATCCAAACCCATATATTGCTGAATTGAATTTCTTTGAGGCGCGGAGGTCTTAAAGCCTGGAATAATGGAAATAAGAATAACCAGATTGATTTTCCGATAAAATTAGAACCAATCAACTTGGCTTCCCATCTTGAAGGCAGATCTGCATCGAGGTCATAGTGGCCCTGGAAAGCATGATGTTTCAGGTGGTATTTTCTGAATGAAACAGAACCTGGAATGCCATTCGGGATATCGCACATGATACCTCCCCATAAATTTGCCAAACGGCTTTTGAACACCATATTGTGTGTGAATTCATGGATCAGCACAAAAAGAGAATGGTTTGCGAATGCACCAACCAGGTAAGCTGCGGCGATTACGAGCCACCAAGGCTGACTTCTTAAAAAATAGGCGATAAGGAGTTGAAGCGACACGATTAGAAAAGCCCAATAGAAAGTATTTATGTTCCTTCCCATCAGCTTTTTGATCTCAGGGTATTTCTTAATTATATCCTTTGTCCTCTGTATATGAGGTTCTTCTAGTGTGGAATACTGAAAGTCCAAATCGTTAATTCCCATAGTGTAAAATTATGCCCAAAATTAACCATTCTAACTATCAAATGCCAAGAAAGACAGGATTTTCAAAGGAAGGAATATCTCTATCAATCTTCTGATCTCTCTTCCTCTCCTACCGGTTCATCTGAAGTCGTAATATATGAACGCTGGTCATCTTCATTATAGTAAAAGAACATTGGCTTTTCATACCTCATAATATCAACATAATCAGGAAATTTATCATAGCTTACATATACATGAAAATTCTTGAGTTGTCCCTTATCCTCGACATGATTTGGAGGCAAGCTGTTCCTCATAAAATGGATATAAGCCATACCTGAATCCAGCTTTATTTGTATGCTTGCATCTGCATTTTTTTCAGATTGGTTGTTGTAAATGAAAATCTTGTAAAAAGAGAATTCTTCTATTATAAAATTAGACATTTGAGTGCGTTTTAAATTGGATATGAAAGTACGGAATGTACCATAATTAAACGCAATTTTATTGTAATTCTTATGTGAATAACATTTCCCTTTTTGGACAGGGAATAAATCACATATTTCTTAGTTTTGCCAAACATTAAAAATCCATTGAACAGAAAAATCAACATTGCAATTGACGGGCATTCATCATGTGGGAAATCTACCCTGGCCAAAGACCTGGCAAAACATTTTGAATACATTTATATTGACTCTGGAGCCATGTACCGTGCAGTGGCCTATTATTTACTTGAACGCGATATCGACCCCAGCGATCATCAAAAAGTTATTTCAGTGCTTGGCGATATTCTTATTCAAATTAAAAACGAAGGTGGTAAATTCAGAATATTATTGAATGGAAGAGATATCACGGAAGAAATTGTAAGCATCAGGGTGTCATCTATTGTATCAGAAGTGGCTGCGATTTCTGCTGTAAGAAAAAAACTGGTTGGTATTCAACAGGAATTAGGAAAGGATAAAGGTGTTGTAATGGATGGCAGGGATATCGGTACTGTCGTATTTCCTGATGCAGAAGTCAAACTATTTATAACTGCAGACCCCGATATCAGGGCACAGCGTCGTTTTGATGAGCTGGTGCGTAAAGACATGTCCACGCCATTCGATGAGGTAAAAGCGAATTTATTGCACCGTGACCATATCGATTCCACGCGAGAAGACAGTCCACTTAAGATGGCTGAAGGAGCTATCCTGATCGACAACAGTTTTATGGACCGGGAAGAGCAATTATTTATCAGTTCCAAAATAGTAGAAGAGAAATTGCGTTAAATTAAAAAAGGGAGTCAGCGGCGAAACTTAACTCCCTCAAGTGATTTTTAAATATTGACTATTTAATAATCTATATCCATTAGATACTCTCCTCTATTAAAATGTTGCCTATATATAAAACAAAAAAGGCTTCGGCAATGCCGAAGCCTCATAATACGACTTTCTTAAATATCTATTTATCTTATAACAGTCACATCACCTGCTTCGATGACCTTTCTGCCTTCAACTTCCATTTCTATAACGTACACATAAACACCCTGGATGACATTCTGCGCATCCTGGTCTCCCCATCTTCCTTCCCAGAACAGATCCACTTCTGAATCAGTACTGTTAATTTCCCTGTTGTGTACCAATTCTCCCCATCTGTCATAGATCCTGACGTTTTTCACTAGGATTCCGGTGCCTTTAGTAAACATCCTCCATTTACTATTTTCATCATCGGATGCTGATATGACATTTGGAATGTACCATTTCTGAATATCGAATACATCTACCCTAATGGATGTTTCAATGAAACAGTCTTCATTAAAGAATACTTGTACTACCAATTCAAAGTCATCAGGATAATCACTTCCAGCAATAACGACGGGTTCGCAATCCAGACCCTGGCAAATTATTTCGCCATTGACCAGCCAGATAACGTCACCGATATTTTCAGCTGTGGTTGATAGAGTATATGTACCTGTCTCTGCATTAAGAATAGAAAGAGGTCCACCGATACTTGCAGGAGGTTCAACTGCAGGAATGATATCAAACGTTACTTCAGTTGTACATCCATTGGCATCTGTTACAAGCATATTATGTAGTCCTGGATTGATCGGACTGAACACAGAACTGCTTTGTGGTGCTCCGTTATCTACCTGGTATGTATAATCAGGTGTTCCTCCGGTTACGGACACATCCACTTCACCAACGTTTTCAAGATAACAATCAGGATTGATCGGATTTACCGTCGTAATCTGAGGTGCTTCAAATAAAGTCATGAAAACTGTTGTATCATAGCTGCACTCAGAATATTCAATGGAATATGTCAATGGAATATTATCCTGGGGTGCTACACCACTTGGATTAAATAAACCTGAAGGTGAAATACCATCACCTGACCAGCTACCATTTCCAACTTCATTAGGTGCATTAATAATGTCAATATTCAATTGTTGGGTGGATTGTGTACCGTCCAGGCACATTTCATTGTCATAGGCTCCTAATGAGAAATAAGCAGCCGGACAAGCTGTAGCAGTACACATATGGCTAATAGGTTCCAAAGAACACTCAAGGTCAGTCAGGAATTCTATTGTTAGCTCGACTGTCTCTCCTTCATCCAGTCCGCTTACCGTGTAACTTGTCGATACCTGATTAAGCTGTGGTCCGCCATCAACACTTACAACATATTGTGTAACACCTTCAACCTGGGTCCATTCAAAAACAACAGATGAGTTATTCGTAGCACCACAGGTTATCGTTGGATGCTCAAGTTCCGGATCCACTTCTATTGACGCAACTGCTGTATTTGACAGACAGCCTGCATTATCTATAACCAATGATACTTCATAGGTTCCTGCAGCGTCATACTGAATTTCATATGGACCAAATCCTGAACCGGAAACAACTGTTGCAGGACCAAAGTCCCATATTGGAGTTTCCATATTATTTGCTACAAAATCTGTGGATATCGTTGTTGTTTCTGTCACGCAGATATCATCATCAGACACATTGATATTTGAAACAGGGTAAATATTGACTTCTACATCTACTGAAGCAGGATAATCGCAATCACCTTCTTCGTAAAGGACATTTATAGAATAAACCATATCCATATCATCTTCAGGTGTAAATACTCCTGTTACAGGGTCAACATATGGTGAATCCCATGTAAATGTTCCTCCACCGAAACCACCTGTTGCACTGACTTCCAATTGAATTGGTGTTTCTCCTGGTCCAAAACAGTGAGGTCCTGTATTTCCGAATGTAAAATCAACCGGTGGACAATTGATTGCTGTACATGACCAACTCCTGCTTGCACCCGGACATGGTGATGTTGCGTTAATAGCATCAACCATGATCTCAACCACATCACCCGGCATCAAACCATCGACTCTGAAAGTAGTCGTTGTCTGGTTACCCTGGAACACACCATCTATATAGACATCATAAGATTCTGCTCCATTTACAGGAGGCCAGCTGAATTCAACAAAATCGATACCGACGCTTGAACATTCAATAGGCATGAAAATCATTGGTGTACAATCCACTGCAATACATTCAGCAGTACTTGTTACACTCGGACACGCATTTGCACTTACAGCAGTCACAGTAATTGCCACTTCATCTCCTGGCATCAATCCATCCACTCTAAATTCAGAATCAGTAATTGTTGCCGTGGTGGGTGCACCACCATTTATAGTATATTCAATATCAAATGCTGAGGATGAAAATGCATCATCCCAATCAAATAATACAAAGTCAAGGCCGGAATCGGTACATGTTACATCACCCATGATAACCGTATCAAGAACCATCACGGTTGCAGTATTCTGTGCTTCACAATTACCCAGGTTATCTGGAGAGACAACATCAAGTATAATAGTTTTCAGTCCTGGCGTATCCCATGAAATCTCGCCCATAGAATTGACTGTTCCTCCATCATAACCATTCCAGTTGGCTACCTCGTCAACAAGTGAATCATCTATTGTAATACTCTCACCAAGACATATTTCATTATCGCTTACACTGAATTCCACACTTGGTGTAGGGAATACCTCAACATCAATTGATCTGCTCCTCATGCAATCTCCGTTTTGATATGTGTATGTCATGG
>JAHHJO010000158.1:0-2766 GCA_018680275.1 Bacteroidia bacterium | reverse complement strand
AGATCTTTTATTAAGAAAGATACACGTCGAAACAGGGCCATTATATCTGACAAGGAATTTAAATTTTCAAAATCAGCCATTCTTCATTTCGAGGTGCTGCAAATCATCGATCAATTCAGCCTTCTCGAAATTGAGCTGGAAACCGGCAGACCCCATCAGATAAGGGCACAGCTTGCACATCATAAAATGCCAATCCACGGGGATAGTAAATATTCGGGTAAGAAACCCCTGAAGGATAAGTCAATTGCACTTCATGCCAGGAAAGTTGAATTTGAGCATCCTGTATCGGGTGAGATGATACAAGTGGTCGCTCCTTATGAGAAAAAGCCATGGTGGGATAAGTTCGAATCGAACTAAACGAAGAAATGCTTAAGCATTCCCTTTATGATAATCTGCTAGAAACTTTTCAAGACCGATATCGGTCAATGGATGTTTCAGTAAGCCCAAAATAGTATGCAAAGGGCAGGTTGCAATATCTGCGCCGGCCTGGGCAGCCTGGACGATATGTCTTGAACTCCTGATTGATGCAGCAAGGATCTCAGTTTCATACATCTGGATCGCATAAATTTCTGCTATCTCTTCAATCAAAGCGATGCCATCCCAATTGATGTCATCCACACGTCCTACAAAAGGTGAAATATATGTAGCTCCTGCCTTTGCAGCCAGGATGGCCTGTCCTGCAGAGAATACAAGTGTACAATTCGTCTTAATACCATTGGAAGAAAAATGAGTAATGGCTTTAATACCATCCTTTATCATCGGTACTTTAACAACAATATTGGGAGCGAGCGATGCGAGGTATTCACCTTCACTTACAATACCTGAATAATCGGTTGCTATCACCTCGGCACTGACATCACCCTCAACGATGCTGCAGATCCTTTTATAATGATCCTCGATATTTTTTGCGCCAGTAATACCTGACTTGGCCATCAAGGAAGGGTTGGTAGTCACGCCATCAAGTACGCCCAGGTCATGCGCTTCTTTAATCTGATCCAGGTCTGCAGTATCGATAAAAAACTTCATAGGTAAGAATTTAAAAGTGAGGAATCACACCTAGCCGCTCAACTTCTTGCCCTTGCTGCATTTCTGCCCTGGGGGATTCGGAAGGAGCATGCCGTGCGACCCTCACCGACAGCAAAAGTATGTAAATGTTTTTTTTCATACTAGTTATTGGCAAAAGAGTTTAACTGTGGTCTAGATAAGAAGGTGGTTTAAGCCATTCAAATGAAGGCTTATGTCATAATTATTTAGTAATCATGGCATCTTTGGTGATGATGAATAATCCAATTATCAAATCAGTTGAAGTGCGTGATCAATTAATTCTTTCACAATCTTCCCCGGATCTTCTGCAAATTCTCCTCTGAGCCTATTGGCTATAATTGCATTTATTGATAAGGCATTGTGCCCAAGTACATTTCCAAGTCCATATATACCAGCCGTTTCCATTTCAAAATTTGTGACATTAAGACCATTGTAATTGATCGCTTTTACAGCCTCATAGATATTAAGCTTTATAGGAGCTCTTACTTGCCTGGATTGAGGACCATAAAAACCTGCAGCTGTTAATGTGATCCCGCCTTTGCCAAGCGATGCAAATTTATTTACAAGGTGAGGAGCAGCTTTAATGGCATAGACCGGAATTGGGAATTCCGGAGCATGTTCAGCAACCACTGCTTCGAGGGCTTTTTCCCTTACATGATCTGATTCATAATAAAGAAGCAGGCTCTCCAAACCTATGCAGTATTCACTCAAAATAATAGTTCCAACAGGTACGTCTTCCCTGATTCCCCCGGAGGTCCCGATACGAATAAAATCCACAGATACTTTTTCATCCTTTACCAGACGCGTGTCGAAATCAATATTGAATAAAGCATCTACTTCAGTTATTACAATATCTATATTGTCGGAACCAATACCGGTAGAAATAATTGATAATGGCTCTCCTTTGTACAATCCGGTAAGGGAATAAAATTCACGATTTTCAGATACCATAATGACCTCATCAAGATAAGGTCGTATCAATTGAATTCTCTTAGGATCACCAACCGTGATAATGCGTGTTGCAAGATCTCCCGGTTTGAGATTGAGATGGTAAATGGAATTATCAGGGTTGATAATTAATTCTGATTCTGGAATTCGCATATCTTCGTTCTAAGGAAACCAAATTTAAGATCATTTAATGAAAAAGGCATTTATTCTATCCAGTTGTTCAACCTGCCAGAGAATTCTAAAGGAAGTTAACTGGCAATGGGACATTCAGAATATCAAGGAAGAAAACATTGACGCCCGGACTCTGGACACACTGGCTGAGGAGTACGGATCATACGAAGCATTGTTTAATAAAAGAGCGGTAAAATACAGATCTATGGGCCTAAAAGATAAAAACCTGTCAGATATGGATTACCGTCAATTGATTCTTGATGAATATACATTTGTAAAAAGACCAGTCTTTTTGTTTAACGGCAAATCCTTTGTAGGGAACAGTAAATCGGTCGTTCAGTCATTAAAGGAAGCATTGCAGACCTGAAATAAGATCATTGGCTTTAGTCGCAAATAAGCGTTACGCTTTGGGTAGTAATAGTATTGCTCTGATTACCAGCATCATCAAACATATATATATCGAATGTTATTTCATTGGTCGGGTATTCCGGTGGGTTGACACAAGGAGGAATAAGACCAGGAAAAATACAACAGGTCGTAAATAGCTTGACTTGTATTTCGCCCTCGATACCATTTTGTGCTCCAATCGATGGAATCTCTGGA
>JAHHJO010000539.1:0-4608 GCA_018680275.1 Bacteroidia bacterium | reverse complement strand
CTGTACTTATGATTCCTGTGTTTTTTAGAAAGGTCCTCCTGGATGTTGATTTCATTTATTCCTTTTTGAAAAAAATTAAATTTTCTAATCATTTTGTCAACCGCAGTATTGACAAAATGTATTAATTATTCTTCATTCTGTACGATTATGGTCTTACAGTTTTATTTGAATTATACTCTCATTTGTTACAATCATGATATTAAATGTTACCTCTCTGCTAATTTGAACAAGTTAAATAATTGATATCATTATTGAAGCTTGATCAAAACAAGTTGATACGACTCAATGTATGATTATTCTTAATTAATAGATTCTATTTCTTGTTAATATTTAATTAATTCATGTGATGAAATACCTAAAGCGTTCCTTCTTTTAATGTGTTTTAGTATTCTTGTTAGCTCGCCACCTTCAGCCCGACAAATAAATAAAGCATCGGACAACAAATTCCTGTCAGCGAGATAGTTTTATAAGTACTAGGATATGGATCACCTTTTTGTCAAAAATAAAAAATGAACATAAGCATTTCATTCAGGCCAGCAAGAAATACAAGACCCTAGGTACGAGCTGTTATTTGAAGTTTGGAACTTTAAAAGAATAGCAAGTTACTTTCCAATACAAAACCTTGAAAAAATGGAATCCAGCAAATCATCCGTATGGATCTCACCAGTGATCTCTCCCAGGTGATGCAATGATTGCCTGATATCCATAGCAACAAAATCTGCAGTGATACCTGTATTCAAACCTTTCATCACAGCATCAAGGGCTTCATTGGATTTAGTAAGCGCATCATAATGGCGTGAATTACTCACGATGGTTTGATCCTGGAAGTCTGGATTCTCGATCACAGTATTGTAAATGGTGTCTTTCAGCGCTTCAATATTCATCCGGTTCAAAGCTGAAGCCGTGATCAGATTGGAATGGTCGATCAGGTCGTCCTGGTAATAGTTTTCCGGAATAGTATATGGATTGAGATCCATTTTATTGGCAACGAATATGATCTTGCTCCCAGCAGTCAGGAGTTTGCTGCCTTGAAGAAATTGCTCAACGTCATCCCATAGATCTTCGGGTTTGGATTCCGTGACATCAAAAACATAGATGACAAGAGAGGAACTGGATATTTTTTCAAGGGCCTTATCTACACCGATTTTCTCAATTTCATCCTGTGCTTTTCGAATTCCAGCTGTATCGATTAACCTGAATTGAATGCCTTTTATGTTAAGGACTTCTTCGATCGTATCACGGGTGGTACCTGCAATATCAGAAACAATAGCTCTATCTTCATTAAGTAAGGCATTGAGCAGGGTAGACTTACCTGCATTGGGTCTTCCGGCAATCACAGTCGTTACCCCGTTTTTGATCACATTACCCAATTGAAAGGATTCGATAAGTTTCCTGATGACCATTTGTATTTTGCTGACCAGGACTTTCAATTTGTCCCGATTGGCAAATTCAACATCTTCCTCACCAAAATCCAGTTCCAGTTCGATCAGTGCAGCAAAGTCGATCAGTTCCTGTCTGAGCTCTTTGATCTCCCTTGAAAATCCACCTCTCATCTGATCTATGGCCAGGTCATGACTTGCTTTGGAATTGGATGCAATCAAGTCTGCGACGGCTTCTGCCTGGGATAAATCGAACTGACCTTTAAGAAAGGCACGCAATGTGAACTCACCAGGCACTGCCATACGTACACCTTTTTTGAGAAATAATTTAATGATCTGGTCGAGGATATAGGGTGAACCATGACAGGATAACTCTATGACATCTTCCCGCGTATAACTCCTTGGGCCACGAAATACGGTAGCCAGGCATTCATCAATCATCTCTCCGGCATCATCTTTAATTTTGCCATAGTGTACAGTATTGCCTTCAACTTTTTTAAGATTCTGGCCATAAAATACTTCATCAACTATAGAAATACAATCCTTCCCGCTTAAGCGAATAACCCCGATAGCTCCGATACCCGGAGGAGTGGATAATGCAATGATAGTCTGTTCTAAATCGGGGAATGACATACAAAAGGATTTTATTAGAAAATCAGGTACTAAAGTTCGTCATTTTATTAAAAAAAAGGATTGCTTTTTATCACTTGATTTTGATGGTTTATAAATGTTGATAAAATGTGGAAATTCTATCTTTTAAGGCTTAAAATCGATGTTTTTTATCTACCACTTTTATGGTATATTTTCCATACAGAAATATCAGATAATCAATGAATTAGCCCAAAATACTGGGCTTTTTGCATAAGGTTTTTTACTATGTGTTGGGTGGGTCTTACATTTTCTGTAAAAAGGGTCTTTCTTCTTATCTTTGTATGGACGAAATCGTTCTTCGGAACACTATAACTTGATACTAAAGTTGATATCTGAACCAAAACTCCGGCTACAAATATGTAAGCCCATTCTCTCTCAGAATTTTCAGTTTTTTGGTTAGGTAGAGCTTTGGATTAAGTGCATTGTATTATTACAATACATCTTATGAAGAAACTGAAATGATAAATAAACTCAATCTCATGATTAAACGATTTTACACATTCTTTTTTATCATTTGTGTGTTTGTCTTTCCTATGACCATGTCATCACAGAACCTGGTCTGTAATAACCATATTAATGTAGGTGTCAATTTTGCTTGCAGCATTGACCTAACTATTGATATGTTTTTGGAAGGGGATACCAATATCAGTGAAGATATCCAGGATCCAGCTTACACATTTGTGATCTACAACCTGGCAAATCAGCCAATTATATGGGGGAATTATTCCGGTCCTACCCAGATCGATGGGATAATCCTTGATGCAAACCTCAAATTTGAAGTTTACTACAATAATTGGAATATGTGCTGGGGAACAGTATTGTTTGAAGACAAGATAGCGCCTCAGCTGGATTGTGATTGCCCGGTTGGCGGGCAGGACCTGAATAATGATGGCATCAAGGAGTATCACCCCGATTGTATATTAAACTGCTGGGAACTTCCAATCCTGAAAGACAGGTACTGGGACAGGTTGCGTGATGATCTGATTCCTGAAGATGTTGGAGACTTTGTAGATGATAATGCTGATGACAATTGTGATGGACTTACAGAAGACGATGTAAGTTATTTCGATGTATTTGAAGATCTGGGCTGTAAGGGTTCCAAGTTGAGAAGAACCTGGACTGTGACTTATCCAACCGGCTACGATGGTTCGACCGCGACAAAAAGTTGTGTTCGTGAATATTACTTCAGACCTTACGGGCTTGGAGATATAGACACTGCAAGGGTTGATGATGTTTCCGGATTACCATTGCCCGAAGAAGACAAGATTCTGCTTCCTTACCACATTATAAAAATGAGTTGTGGAACAGATATAAGCCCTGCGTCCATTGCAGCTTATTTTGACAATCCGGCAACAAGGGATCAGGATACAAATGACAATAGAGTGACACCTGACGAACTGGATATAGACAGGGTAATCGAGAATAATGAGGGTGTTCCATATGCTTATCCTCACTATTATATTAAAGGAAGAAACCCCAGTGGTCCCCATGCCCAACCGATAGATAATGAAGTATGCAATATACTTACCGGGTATACTGACCAGGATATCGAAGTATGTGCTCCCGGATGTAAAGGCAACAGAAAGGTTTTACGTAGCTGGACAATCCTTGATTGGTGCAGCGGAGAATATATTCAGTATGGCCAGGTCATTAAGGTTATTGATCTTGAAGGTCCGGATATTGATGTAGAAGATATTTCTGTAAGCGTTGATCCATGGAAATGTGCAGCGGATGTACCACTGCCACATCCTGATCACCTGACAGACTATTGTGACAGTTTTATTACATACTGGATCGGACAGGTTACAGGTGCACTTAAGGTGACTGGTAATCCCGATATTGGATATGTAATGCATAATGCACAGCAAGGGGTGGTTTACAGGGTTGAATACCTAAGCGAAGATTGCTGTGGTAACCTTGGACGTAAATATATTGATGTCCATATTGTAGATCTTACACCTCCTGTTCCCGTGACGAAGGAATTTATAACTACAAGTTTATCTAATATCAGTAATCCAATTGATGGATACCAGGGTATTGCGAAAGTATATGCACAGGATGTGGATAATGGAAGTTATGATGGCTGTACAGAAGTTACTTTAGCCGTCAGAAGAAAAGAAATATCATGTTCTCCATATGATACCCAATGGGGTGATTTTGTAAGATTTTGCTGCGAGGATCTTGAAGGAAAAGTATCTAATGAAATAGATGTTGAATTCAGAGTGGTGGATGCTTACGGAAATACAAACTATGCCTGGTCGACAATTCATTTGGAAGACAAATCAAATTCTGTACAGCAATGTCCGGACGATATGGTCCTGACTTGTGATATGGATTATAATGACTTTACCATGACAGGATTGCCGAAAGTATATTCTGCTTGCGGTGAATTGTTCCTTGATTGTGATCCCGATGAACTGATAGAAGATACCGAACCCAGGAGAAAAGGACCAAATGATGGATTTTTTGGAAATCCAAAATACGATGGTCAGGAAGTACCTGCTTATGATCCAAGTTGTGGATATGGAGCTATCAGGAGACAATTCAAGAGTTGTAGCAGTTGTACACAATGGTTCAT
>JAHHJO010000476.1:0-12645 GCA_018680275.1 Bacteroidia bacterium | reverse complement strand
ATCATATGCCATCGAAAACTCCAGGGCTGATTTCAAATATGTCAAGATTCCATTTGATCAGATCGATGGATCCGGAATAGAACTCAATGACAATGATTTCAAAAATTACCTTGAGGAAAATCGAGATGAATTTGAAACTGAAACTGAAACCAGGACGCTTGATTACCTTGCTTTTGATGTTATTCCGACAACGGAAGACAGTAATAGTATCAGAAGCAGGATGGAAGAATTGAATAAAGAATTCGCTATTACAGACAATGATTCCGTTTTTACTACCGTGAATAATGGAGCTTATACCCATTTATATGCACCGTTTGAAAGTATCCCGGCTGATCTACAGGATGGAATTGCAGCGTTGGAAATAGGCGAAATTTACGGACCCGTGGTAAGCAATGATTATTATGTTTCAGCCAAACTTTTAGGTAAGCAGCTTGTTCCCGACTCGGTAACAGCAAGGCATATTCTTATAAGAGCAGATCGTAATAACAAGATCAGCCTGGATGCTGCCATGACTTTAATTGACAGTTTAAAAAGAGAATTGAGATCCGGAACCAGTTTTGACTCTTTGGCTATAAAACATAGTGCTGATACTCAATCCGGATTACAGGGCGGTGACCTGGGTACTTTCCCTCAGGAAATGATGGTGCCTGAATTTGCGCAGGCTTGTTTTATCGACGGTAAGAAAAGGGGACTGTATACAGTAACAACACAATTTGGTGTTCATCTTATTGAAGTTCAGGATCAAATCTTCAATAACAAGGATCCAAAATATAAAGTAGCTTCTATTGGTCTTGTTATCAAACCAAGCCAGGAAACCCAGGATAATAAATATGATGAGGTCGCTGAAGTGGTAGCAGAAGCCAGAAACATAGATGAGCTGAAAACTGCTATCTCAAATCTTGATAATGCCAGTATCGAATCTTCTGAAGCTTTGGATATCAATGATTTTTCACTCGGGAACCTTGGAAGTGGCCAGAGTTCGAGAGAAATTGTAAAATGGGCTTTTGATCCTTCCGTTGAAGCGGGTGATGTTTCTCCTGAAGTATACAGGTATACTGACAAGGTGAATTATTATGATAATAAATATGTCATAATTAGTCTTAAAAGTATTGATAAACCGGGTCTTCCTCCTGTTGATGCAGTTCGCAGCGATATCGAAACTGCAGTTTTAAACGCAAAGAAAGGTGAACAGTTGAAGAATTCCCTCCAGGTAAGCACACTCGATGATCTTGCTTCTCAATATAATGTGACCGTGGAAACAGCTTCAGATATTGCGATGAATAACAGGTTTATCCCTGGAATGGGTAACGAACCGGATGTTATAGGTGCCGCTTTCAGATTGGATGCCCAGGCTATATCTCAACCGATTGTTGGAAACAGCGGTGTTTATGTTATCCAGCCTCTAAGCAAGCAGGAAGCAGGGGTTCCTACCAATATTCCATTCCTGAAAAATTCTGTATCTACCGCTACAAGAAGCCAGGTCACCTTCAAGTTGATCGATAATATGAAGAAAAGGGCTGAAGTGATGGACGACAGATACAAGTTTTTCTAGGAACCGTTTTCCTTTAAAAAATATAGAAAGCATCAGGTCTATGGCCTGGTGCTTTTTTTTATTGTCAGACACCTGGTTTCATAATGAGATGATTCCACACCTGAAATCTCAGATGTGACAAGCTCCTATTGTCGATTTTTTCGCCTATATTTGGTTGTATTATTCGTCATTTATGTATCGCCGCGCTATTTTACATATGGATCTGGATTCATTCTTCGTTTCGGTAGAATGCCTGAAAAACAGTGAATTCAAGGGGAAACCCCTGATTATCGGGGGTACAAGCAACCGTGGTGTGGTCTCATCATGCAGTTATGAAGCCCGTTATTTTGGTGTTCATTCAGCTATGCCAATGAAAATGGCTCTGCGGCTTTGTCCCCAGGCGATTGTACTCAAAGGAGATATGGACAGTTATTCAAGGTATTCCAGGCTGGTCACGGATATCATCGCAGAAGATGCGCCACTCTATGAAAAGGCCTCCGTTGATGAATTCTACCTTGACCTGAGTGGCATGGACGAATATTTTGGCTGTTTTAAGTGGTCGGAAGAGCTGAGACATAAGATCATCAACAATTCGGGCCTTCCGATTTCCTTTGGATTATCTGTTAATAAACTCGTATCAAAGGTCGGTACCGGCGAAGCCAAACCTAATGGTGCCAAGGAAATTCCCCAGGGAAAAGAAAAGGCTTTTCTTTCTCCGCTTTCAGTCAAAAAAATTCCGGGCATCGGAAAGGAAACCTACAAAAAACTCAGTTTCATGGGTGTCCGCAAGATCAAGACCCTGAGCGAGGTTCCACCACGTCTGCTTCAAAGAGAATTTGGAAAGCATGGCCGTAAATTGTGGGAAAAAGCCAATGGTTTTGATAATACACCGGTTATCCCCTATAGCGAACAGAAGTCCATGTCCAAGGAAAGAACCTTTACCGAAGACACCCTGGATTTTCGTTTTATGCGTAATATGCTGCTTAAAATGGTAGATCAACTGGCCTTTGACCTAAGGAATACCAACAAACTCACTTCATGCATTACCGTCAAAATCCGCTATGCCGACTTCAATACCTATACCCGGCAACGGCGGATACCCTATACCGCTAACGACACTGTTCTCTCACGTCACGCCTGCGAACTCTTCGATGCACTGAATGAACGACGCCAGCTTATCCGCCTGATCGGTGTCAAATTCAGCGGACTGGTTTACGGTAATTACCAGATCAGCATTTTCGATGATACACTGAAAGCCATATCCCTGATGGAAAGAAAAGACCATATCCGCCGGCGCTTTGGCAAAGACAAGATATTGCGTGCTTCATATTTACCAGGAATAAAGAAACGTGGATAATTATAGCAAGGATTGGCCAGTGGCATAAACCAATAGCTAACTGAAAAAGAAGATATTAATCCTCGACAAGTGTATCAAGTTCAAACCGCTCAACGGTCCCGATGATGGGATCAGGTGTTCTGGGTCTCGTCGGTTTGGGAGGAAATTTGATGGTATCCAGCAGGTCTTCATTGATCCACTGATCAACAAGAGAATCCACATATATCTCGGCAGAGGCTATTGCTTTTTCAAGGCAGGCTTTATCTTTTTCGATCGAATGATTCTTAACACGGTCATTGTAAAACCTGGTGATCAGCATATCCTTATCGGGTAGCCTGGAATTACATGACATAAGGAGAAATAGTATGACGGGAAACAAGCATTTCATTTCTGGATAAGGATTTTAATCTTCTTTAACTGGGTTTCCTTTAAAGAATCCAGGGCATGGTCGTAATATTCCTTGAAGTTCTTGTCGCACAATTTATCCGCCATTTTATCAAGTGAATCACGGTGCGCACGAAAAAGACTGTCGGCAAGACGCTTACTCTCCTTTTCAATAGCCAGTGCTTCGTATTCTCCACAAGAAAAAATAAAAATGGAGGCCATGAAAATTAAAAGAAACTTTATGTGTTTCATAAATCTGTAGAAATAATCTTTTTCTTCAGTTCAAAATTCTTGCCCAGGTAAACTTTACGGACTATTTCATCTTCAGCAAGATCTTCGGCTGTACCATCTTTCAAAATTCTCCCTTCAAACATCAGGTAAGCACGATCAGTAATTGATAATGTCTCCTGCACGTTATGATCCGTGATCAGGATCCCGATATTCTTTTGTTTAAGTCGTGAAACTATGGATTGAATATCCTCTACAGCAATAGGATCAATACCTGCAAATGGCTCATCCAGCAAAATAAAACTGGGTGAGGAAGCCAAAGCCCTTGCAATTTCTGTCCTGCGTCGTTCTCCACCCGATAAAGAATCTCCAATATTCTTTCGAACTTTCTGAAGGCCAAATTCATCTATCAACTCATTCACACGATCCTTTTGCTCGCTTTTAGAGAGATTTGTCATCTCAAGGATGGCTTTCAGGTTGTCTTCGACGGAGAGTTTTCTGAATACAGATGCTTCCTGTGGTAAATACCCGATTCCCTTTCTTGCCCGTTTATACATTGGAAAAGAAGTGATTTCTTCATCATTTATATATACTGCGCCCGCGTCAGGTTTGATAAACCCAACAACCATGTAAAAGGTTGTCGTTTTACCTGCGCCATTAGGTCCAAGCAAACCAACAATTTCTCCTTGCTTAACATTTATACTTACAGACTGAACAACTGTCCGGTGCCCATAGGATTTAATCAGATTTTCAGTTCTCAGTTCCATCAAATAATTCATTTATGTCGACGTCCAGTTCAAGTTCCCAACCCTCTTTTAGTGATTCTATCTGAACTTCCCGTGTCCTCTCAGACTTAATTTTTCCCAACAATGTGCCGGCAGTCCATCTACCGTCACCGTTGAGGTCCTCTGTAATTTTAAAACTATAAGTTGAAGATTTCAACTTATTAAATACAATGATATCATTGTTTTTCAATATTCGGGTATCAATACTTTTGTCTTTATCCATGAGTTCAAGTATGTAGCTTGTATCCATGATACCTGAAACTGCCACATTGATGCTGCCAAATTTTTCTGAATCAAAAGTCTGACAGGAAATTATAAGACTATCCGCTAAGGCATTTCCATACCAGTCGGTCATGGCATCCGGATGCAGCATCACTGTATAAGAAACATCATTTTTGAAGGAGGTGTATATCCAAAATGATCGCCCTTTAATACCTGAAGCAAACGGGACTGTTCTATCCGACGAGTCCTTTAATATGATATGTGATGTATCAAGAGAAACCAGGGGCCTGTTCATTTCGATGAATAAGCTGTCAGTCCTGTGGAAATTTTTCCTGTTTTCACGCGGATTATTGAATGTCAGCTTCTTACCCTTGAATGTATCTCTTGGTTTTTTATATTTTAATGTATCACTCTCATCATTATATTTTATAACCATATCAAGACTATCAACTGAAGTCTGCTGATACCAAATAAACAAACTATCAGATACGATTTCATCGAATAACTGAATGGAATCGGGTAAGGGATAAAGTTTATATGATTCTGGCAAATTTTCATACTTCACTTTTATCAGACCAAGTATATCCTGACTATAATCTACAAGCCGCGGTGGATCTTCTTCGTCAAAAAGCAACATGCTAATGTCAGTATTTATTGTATCCATCGTATGAATCAATCTGTCATAATATGCGATCTTCTCACCGGGTAAATCATAGGTATAACTTACGTTTTCATCGAGCAATGCATAGATCTGGAAACTGTCTGCTCTTAGATTATTTAAATTGAATTCACCATCCTTGTTTGTTTTTGCAAAATAGAAAGGCTTTTGGTTCAACAAGACCGAATCAGACATATTGGAATAAAGCATGACAAGAACATCTGAAACAGGTTTCTTTGACAATTCATCTTTTACAATTCCGTTGATGGATAAGGAGTCAATAATATCCCCTGTAGAAAAAACATAAATACAGTTCTTCAAAATATTGTTGGCCGTGAAATCCCGGATTGCATCTCCAAAATTAATCTGGTACGTCACATCAGGTTTTAAAATTTCGTCTTCAGCGAATTCTACGACTACCGATTTGCCGCGCGTTGTTGCTGATATAGGTTTTACCAAAGGCGGTGAAATCATAATTTCCTTTGTTGGGTTCGAAAGATTGATCCATTCATCAAAAGTGAGCCTGATTGATCGCTGATTGAAATTGATTTTAAAATTATCGTCGGATTCCTGCCAAATAATTGTAGGGGGAATTTCATCATCCGGGCCTCCACCCGGTACTCCATATTTTGCGCAGGAATAAACACCACACATCAAAACAATAACGATCAGATTAAAATTCAGAGATTTCATAGAAAACAGAAATATAACTCAATTATCCTCATTTCTATTACGGGGATGATATTTCAAAATGGTTTCTTTCAGGAATTTGGTATCAACATGTGTGTATATTTCAGTTGTGATAATGGATTCATGACCGAGCATTTCCTGCACAGCTCTCAAGTCTGCACCCCCTTCTACAAGATGTGTGGCAAATGAATGGCGAAAGGTATGTGGACTTACTTTCTTATCGATTCCTGCCAGCTTTGCCAGGTTTTTAACGATTGTAAATACCATAACACGACTTAGGGCTCTTCCTCTCCGATTCAGATACATAAAATCTTCATGGCCGGCTTTAATATCAAGTTTGTTCCTGAGATTGTTAATATATAACTGGTTGTGATGAATGGCTTCTTTGCTCATCGGAACAATTCTTTCCTTATTGTTTTTCCCAAGAACCTTTACATATTCAATGTCAGGGAAAAAATTGGACAACTTTAATGTGATTAATTCAGAAACCCTGAGTCCACACGAATACAATGTTTCTATCATTGCCCTGTTCCTGTGCCCCAGATCGTCACTTAAATCAATGGCATTTATCATTAGGTTAATCTCCTCGATTGTCAGCACATCAGGGATTTTTCGCTTTAATTTAGGACCTTCAATCAACTCAGTCGGATCGTCATCTACCAGGTTTTCCACGAGAAGATAACTGTAAAATGCCCTGATACCTGAAATAATCCTGGCCTGGGTTCTGTCTCCCAGACCCAGTTTATTAATGTCCAAAATAAACTCTGAAATGATTTTATGTTCCATATCAAAAGGCTGAATCACCTTTTCGCGTGAGAGCGCATAGTTACCAAGTTTCTTAATATCTCTTGTATATGCTTCCACAGAGTGCTTTGACATCGAACGTTCGAGCACCATATATGATTCAAATCCTTTTATGGCCGTATCCCAATCCATCTAATGCAAAAATGTAGAAATCCGAAGAAAGGAAGGTCCCAAAACACAAAAAACCCCACCCGGAGGTGAGGTTCTTTGTTAAATCCATTTTTCACTATCTATACTTAAGACAGAAAAGTTGTGCTTTACCCCTATCCGGATTAAAATTTTTATTTCATTCGTATCCATTTGTCTTCAGAATTCCCTGATTCAATGACCTTATATATAAACTCCATACCTCTTACACCATCATCCACTGTTGGAAAATCTGTATAAATATCATCTACCTGGTAACCACTTAATCGCGCCTGGATACATTTTGATACATTTCTGTAAATATTGGCAAATGCTTCAAGATATCCTTCAGGATGACCTGCAGGGATTCGTGTATGCATTTCTGTTTGAGGATAAAGGTCTCCTACGCCGGTGCGATAAATTTCCATTGGACGGTCAAGCCATTTAACTATTAGTGAGTTTGGTTCCATCTGGTGCCATTCCAAACTTCCTTTTTCTCCATACACTCTGATTGATAGAGCATTTTCTTCGCCAGCAGATATTTGGGAGGCATATAGAATACCCCTGGCTCCGTTATCAAACCTAAGCAATATATTACCGTCGTCATCCAGCCGTCTTCCCTGAACTATTGTGCTGATATCCGCGCAAATTTCACTTATCCGCAAACCTGTTATATATTCTGCAAGGTTTTCAGCATGGGTGCCAATATCACCCATGGCCCCTGCAATTCCTGATTTGGCTGGATCCGTTCGCCAGCTTGCCTGCTTTTGATCGGATTGTTCAAGGAATGTAGATAACCACCCCTGGGGATATTCAGCAATAACCTTTCGGATTTCCCCGAATTCTCCATGTTTAATCATTTGTTTTGCCTGTTTAACCATGGGATAACCCGTATAATTATGTGTCAGCGCAAACACCAATCCTGATTTTTGAACGAGTCTTTGCAAATCATACGCTTCTTCAAGATTAAAACTCAGTGGTTTGTCACACACCACATGAAATCCGTTTTCAAGTGCCATTTTTGCAGGTCCGAAATGAACATGATTTGGTGTTACAATTGATACTAAGTCCATCCTTGTATCATCCGGCAACTCCTTTTCTTTCAGGATCATTTCCTCGTAATTGGCGTATACTCTTTCTGGTGCCAGGTAAAAGTCCATTCCTGATAACTTCGATTTTTCCGGATCACTGCTGAATGCACCGCATACCAGTTCAATCTGTCCGTCCAGTGCGGCGGCCATCCGGTGCACATTACCAATAAATGCACCACGGCCTCCACCAACCATCCCCATTCTAATTTTTCTCATCTTCTATTAATTTGTCTTTTATAAAACTGTCAACCATCCTTTCAAGAGTGTTCAATGGTATGGACCCCTGTGCAAGGACCAGGTCATGAAACGCCCGTATATCAAACTTTTTTCCTAATGCTTGCTCCGTTTTATTTCTTAATTCCCTGATTTTCAATTCTCCTATTTTATAAGAAACCGCCTGCCCGGGCCATCCAATATATCGGTTTATCTCAGTATTAATTTCATGCAAGGACAAGGATGTGTTCTCTTTCATAAAATCCAGTGCTTGTTGTCGGGACCATCCAAAATAATGCATTCCCGGGTCAACTACCAGGCGACAAGCTCTCCACATCTCGTATGTCAATCTTCCAAACTCTTCATATAAGCTTGTATAAATACCAGCTTCCTTTCCGAGGAATTCAGAGTACAATCCCCATCCTTCTCCATATGCACTGATATAATAATTGCGTCTGAAATTTGGTACATCTTTCATTTCTCCTGCCAGGCTGCCTTGTAAGTGATGCCCGGGGACAGCTTCGTGGAGCGTCAAAGCAGGCAGGACATATAATGGTCTGGAAGGCAGGTTATAGGTATTCACCCAATATTCGCCAGCCTTTCTTCGTTCCATTGATCCTCCGGAATATCTACCGGTTGTATAATTCGGTGCAATAGCATCAGGAACTGGATTAACCGTAAATGGTAATCGTGGAAGGTGTCCGAAATACCTTGGTAAGATTTCTTCTGCCTTTTTGCTCAACCATGCTGCATGACTTAATAATTCCTGTTCTGTCCGTGCATAAAACTGTGGGTCATTTCTAAGAAAATGTAGAAATTCAGAAAAGGATCCTTCGAATTCCAGGTCATTGATTATCTGGTTCATTTCCTCTCTTATGCGTTTAACCTCTTTCTGCCCAGTATTAAAAACATCTTCAGGGGACATGTCCAAAGTTGTGAAATATCTCACCCGTTGCTTATAAAGTTCCTTACCATATTTCGTATTTGATAACCCAACATCCTTGCGAGATTCTGCTAAATAGGATTCCTTTAAAAACTGATGCAGACGTACAAAAGAAAGATGGATGTTATTGGCAAGTTCTTCACCTGGTAATTCTCCCAGAGGTTTGTATAAAAAAAAGGAAGCACCTTCGCTTTGTAATAAATCCTCAATTAAATAAATACAATTCTCAATGACGACCCTGGGTAGAATAACATTTTCAATGAGCCCTTTATTCAACCAGTTTATCTGTGAATCGATATATTTTGAAGTTGTCCCTAGTTTTTGGACATAATCACTTCTTGCTTCAGAATCATCAAGGTTTAATCCACGGGTACTGTAAATCATTGATATAATAAAACCACCTTCTGCATTCAAAGGCATATAATGTGCTTTCAGCTCATACCTGGATAGATGATCTTCAAAAATCAGTTTGAGAATATCATAATTAATCGCCTGTTCCTTATCGAGGTCATTGTAATCGATTGAATCAAGTTGCTTGTTGAACATATGAAACCGCTCGTATTGAGATATCATTTCACCGTCAGAAACATCAGGCCAGGCGATTTTATTCTGCTCCTTATTATTATCAAGATAAACCTCATATTGTTGAATGATGGAATCAATATGAAACTGGGCTGATATTATCGTTCCAGGTGATACAAACACAATGAGCAGTATGGTTTTTAGTAAGTAGAAATCTTTCATGTAAGCAAATTCAGTAGAAGAAATTCAAAATCAACTGATTTAATATCATAATAATAATACTTTTGCATTCATTTTTCGTCCGATGTCTTTACACACAGAAATAGATAAACGCAAAACTTTCGGGATCATCTCGCACCCTGACGCAGGGAAAACCACCCTGACTGAAAAACTGCTTCTTTTTGGAGGGGCTATCCAGGTTGCCGGTGCTGTGAAATCGAATAAGATCAAGAAACATGCGACTTCAGATTTTATGGATATTGAAAAGCAAAGAGGTATCTCTGTTGCAACATCCGTGATGGCTTTTGAATACAGGGACAAGAAGATCAATATTCTGGATACGCCTGGTCACAAAGACTTTGCTGAAGATACATACAGGACTTTGACAGCAGTAGACTCTGCTATTGTAGTCATTGATGTAGCAAAAGGTGTGGAAGAACAAACCGAAAACCTGGTGAAGGTTTGCAGAACAAGACATACTCCGATGATCGTCTTTGTTAACAAACTTGACCGGGAAGGGAAAGATGGATTTGACCTTCTTGATGAAATAGAATCCAAATTAGGAATGAAAGCATGTCCTTTGTCCTGGCCCATTGGTATGGGCCAACGATTTAAAGGGGTCTATAATATTTACGAAGAAAAGTTGCGATTGTTCAGTGCCCATGGCAAGCAACTGGAAGAAGACACCCTGGAGATAAAAGACCTGGATGATTCCATACTTGACCAGGTGCTTGGTGAAAGAGATGCAGATACACTTCGCGAAGAAATAGAAATGATCCGGGAGGTCTACCCTTCATTTAATAATGAAGACTATAATTCAGGTCAACTAAACCCTGTTTTCTTTGGTAGTGCGATCAATAACTTTGGAGTTAAAGAAATGCTGGACTGTTTTGTTGAAATTGCACCGCCACCCCTTTTCAGAACGACTGAAGAAAGAAATATTGACCCGCATGAAGAAGAATTCACGGGCTTTATTTTCAAGATACACGCCAACATGGACCCCAAGCACAGGGACAGGATAGCTTTTATGCGTGTATGTTCAGGTGTCTTTAAAAGAAACACCAATTATTACCATGTCAGGCAGGATCGCAAAATGAAATTTTCCAATCCTACTATGTTCATGGCATCCAAAAAGAATATCATTGAGGATGCATTCCCGGGTGACATTGTAGGTCTTTATGATTCAGGAAATTTTAAAATAGGTGATGCCTTAACTGAAGGTGAAAGGCTTCATTTCCATGGAATACCTTCTTTTTCCCCGGAACAATTTCGTTTTATCAATAATGCAGACCCGATGAAATCCAAGCAACTGAATAAAGGAATTGATCAGTTAATGGATGAGGGCGTCGCCCAATTATTCACCAAGCTTGATAACAATAGGAAAATAATAGGCACAGTTGGTGTTCTTCAATTTGATGTAATTCAATATCGGTTGGAACATGAATATGGTGCCAGGTGTCAATTTGAAGGCATGCCGATGCACAAGGCCTGTTGGGTTTCCTCTGAAGATCCAAATGCCCTCGAAGAATTGAAATCGAGGAGAAAGAAAAATCTTGCGATTGACAAGGATGGTAAACTGGTTTACCTGGCTGAATCTTCATGGACACTTAAAATGGCTCAGGAAAATCACCCTGATGTTGAGTTCCACTTTTCCAGTGAGTTTTAAGAGTTAAAAACTTATTGGCAGAGACTTAATCCGACCCTTTAAGTATATGGCAAAATGTGCTTATTTCGTTCAATAATTTCAAGAATCTCTAAATTCAAAAAACATTCAGATTCAAAGACTTAGATGCCAAATTTAGGTCATTTTCAGGCTTATTTTTTGTATCTTTGCACCGCTAAAACACGAAGTCATCTATGAGTAAGAAGAACAGTGATTATAGTGCCAGTAATATTCAGGCACTTGAAGGATTAGAAGCTGTAAGAAAGAGACCCAGTATGTATATCGGAAGTACCGATGCAAAGGGATTACATCACCTTGTCTGGGAAGTTGTGGATAACTCCATTGACGAGCATCTTGCTGGTTATTGCGACCAAATTGATGTTGCCATCCTTGAAGATAATTCAATCCTTGTTACTGATAATGGAAGGGGTATACCAACCGGTATGCATGAAAAACTTCAGAAATCAGCATTGGAAGTTGTAATGACAGTACTTCATGCCGGGGGTAAGTTTGATAAAGACACCTATAAAGTTTCTGGTGGATTACATGGAGTCGGAGTATCATGTGTTAATGCCTTGTCTGCCTATCTTAAGGCTGAAGTTCACAGGGAAGGTGAGATTTTTGTCCAGGAATATTCAGAGGGTAAACCTACAGGCCCGGTTAAAACTGTTGGAAAATCTGAAAAGACCGGTACAAGTGTAACTTTCAGACCTGATCCTGGTATTTTTGAAATACTGGAATACAAGTTTGAAATTTTAGCCAACCGTTTAAAAGAACTGGCATATCTCAATAAGGGACTCACTTTAACGCTTGAAGACAGAAGGGTGAAAACCGAAGATGGATTCAAGAATGCCACATATCATTCTGAAGGAGGACTGAAGGAATTTGTTAAGTATATTGATGAAAGCAGAACTCCATTAATTGAAGAACCCATCCATGTCTCAGGCAAAGAAGAGAATATAGAGGTCGAAGTGGCCATGCAATACAATACCGGCTACTCTGAAAGCATATATTCATTCGTAAATAATATCAATACGAGAGAAGGTGGAACACATGTCAGCGGTTTCAGAAGAGCAGTCAACAGGGTATTCTCAAAATATGCAGAAGAAAATGGCTTGTTCAGCAAACTAAAATTCAAGGTATCCGGAGAAGATTTCCGTGAAGGATTGACAGCAATTGTATCAGTGAAGGTGCCGGAACCTCAGTTTAAAGGCCAGACCAAAGGTGAAC
>JAHHJO010000304.1:0-12591 GCA_018680275.1 Bacteroidia bacterium | reverse complement strand
GATTAAAACACATACAGTGATTATTTCGACCGGCGCAAGCGCAAAATGGCTTGGATTGGAATCCGAAAAGAAGTTGATGAATAAAGGAGTCTCAGCATGTGCTGTTTGTGATGGATTCTTCTTTCGGGGACAGGATGTTGCTGTTGTGGGTGGGGGAGATACTGCGGCAGAAGAGGCGACCTACCTGGCCAAACTATGTAAGAATGTGCATCTGATCATCAGGAGAGATGAAATGCGCGCATCCCATATCATGCAGAAAAGGGTTATGAACACAGAAAACATCACGATTCACTGGAATACAAATACAGTTGAAGTACTTGGTGAGGATGAAGTGAAAGGTGTAAAGGTCGTTAACAACAAAACAAATGTTGAATCTGTTCTTGATGTCACAGGATTTTTTGTAGCAATAGGCCATAAACCAAATACAGATATTTTCAAGGACTGGCTGGAAATGGATGAATCAGGTTATCTTGTTACAATACCCGGTACATCAAAAACTAAGATAGAAGGGGTTTTCGCCAGCGGTGATGCACAGGATAAAGTTTACAGGCAAGCTGTAACCGCAGCCGGTACAGGTTGTATGGCTGCGCTTGATGCCGAGAGATACCTGGCTACTAAAGAAATCATATAATTAAAGAAATATAAAACCAACAACTATGGCAACTAAATTCAGAAAGGGCGTTCTTCACGGTGATGAAGTAACTGCTTTATTGGATCATGCAAATGAAAATAATTATGCAATTCCCGCAGTAAATGTTGTGGGAACGAATTCGGTTAATGCTTGTCTTGAGACAGCAAGAGATTTAAATTCTCCAATAATTATTCAGTTTTCGAATGGGGGAGCCAGTTTTTTTGCAGGTAAAGGTCTGAGTAATGAAAATCAAAATGCTGCAATACTGGGAGGTATTTCCGGAGCACAGCATATTCATACTTTGGCAAAGGCATATGGAGTCACAGTTATTCTGCATACCGATCATTGCGCGAAAAAATTATTGCCCTGGATTTCCGGTTTACTGGATGCCAGCGAAAAACATTTTGAAAAAACCGGAGCGCCACTTTATTCTTCACATATGTTGGATCTCTCTGAAGAGGCTCTGGTAGAAAACCTGGATATCTGTTGTGAATATTTTAAAAGAATGGCTCCACTGGGAATCACCCTTGAAATGGAGTTAGGTGTTACAGGTGGTGAAGAAGATGGTGTGGATAATACCGATGTGGATAGTTCAAAACTATATACCCAGCCTGATGAGGTTTTCTATTCCTATGAACGTTTATCTGCAATCAGTGACAGGTTCACCATTGCAGCTGCGTTTGGAAATGTACATGGTGTTTATAAGCCTGGAAATGTTGAACTCACACCAAAAATCCTAAAGAATTCCCAGGCTTATGTTAAAGAAAAACTGAATTTAACGTCTGATCAGCCAATCAAATTTGTGTTTCATGGTGGATCCGGATCCAGTACTGAAGAAATAAGGGAGGCTATTGATTATGGTGTGATTAAGATGAATATCGATACCGACCAGCAATGGGCATACTGGGAAGGGGTAAGAGATTATTATGAAGCCAAGAAAGGCTATATGCAGACCCAGATAGGAAATCCGGACGGTGATGACCTGCCAAATAAAAAGATCTATGATCCACGTAAATGGTTAAGAGCAGGGGAGGATGCTTTCAGAAAAAGACTGACAAAAGCATTTGAAGACCTGAATTGTATCAATAAGTCGGTTTAATCAGGAAACAACCGTACCCAGTTTATCGGCGACGATCTTTTTTTCTTCTGAAAGTTGTTTGTGTGCTTTCAGGTTAAGCTGAAGCTCATCATACTTCTGCTCCCTGGCAAGGGTATTTATTCTCTTTTGAAGTTGTTCGAGCACTGCTTTGATCTTTTTGTGCTTGAACCTTAAAATAGATTGCAGGCTGTCCCTGAAGTAGTTCTCTTCAGGCATCTTTTGAGTCTGGAGGTAAACACCTTTGTCTTCCCAGTTCGCATAGTTATACGGGGACTGCATATTGTCTATTGAAAACTGCCTTATCTTATCGTCTTTGTGATGAACAAAGTATTGATTTAGTGTCTGGCCTCCGTCACCGGATTCCACAAATTTGAAACCTTCTTCTATAATTTGCTTAAGCATAGGATCATCGAAATATCCGATGACTTCATGAATATTGGAATAGATAAAATCAGCAACGATAATTTCAGTTCCGTTTTCATTTTTGATGATCTTGTCACCTGCATTGACGATGATCCTGGCCAGATCCTTTTCCTGGTAGATATCATTGGCAGTTTCAAACTTCTGTTGCTGGTGATGGATTTTCTCTTCAGCAATAAAATCAGATTCGTTTATTTCCGGGGGTAACTGGCTTCTTTCCTGTCTTTCCCGTTCAAGACGTTTTTGACGAATGTTTTCCTTTATAGCCTTATTGATTTCCCTGACCAGTATTTTCTCATCAATTTCCATTCTCAATGCACATTGCCTGGTATAGAGAGATCTTTTTATAGGATCCCTCAATTTGGAAATACTGCCAATGATATTGTTGATCAGCTTCGACCTTTTGACAGGATCATCACCAGCTTCTTCGAGGAGAAGGTCCATCTTGAAGTAGATGAAGTCTTTTGCATTTTGTTCAAGGTAATTCTGGAATTCCTGGGATCCTGACTTCTTCATAAAAGAGTCCGGATCCTCTCCTTCAGGCAGAAGGACGAGTTTGACATTCATGTCATTTTCCAAAACGATATCAAGACCACGCATTGCGGCTTTGATACCTGCTGGATCACCATCATACAGGAATGTAATATTCTCTGTATACCTTTTGACTAGTCTTACCTGTTCGGTCGTTAATGCTGTACCACTGGATGCGACCACATTTTTAACCCCATTCTGAAATAAACTGATCACATCTGTGTAACCTTCTACGATATAGCAGTTTTCCTGTTTTCGGATTTCTCCTTTGGCCAGGTGCATTGCATAAAGGACTTTTCTTTTATTGTAAATCGGTGTTTCAGGTGAATTAATATACTTGGGTTGACTTTTACTGGTCGATAATGTTCTTCCAGCAAAAGCAATGATCTTCCCTGAAACATTATGGATAGGAAACATGACTCGATTCCTGAAAAAATCATAGCCGTTTTTGGATGTCAGTCCAATTTCTTTAAGGTAGTCTTCCTTGAATTGTTTTGCAATTGCTTTTTCTGTAAGTCCTTTGGATTCATCCGGGGAATATCCAAGTTTGAATTGTTTCAAAGTCTGATCCAGGAATCCTCTTTCCTTGAAATAGCTCATCGCAATGGCTTGCCCGTCGTTCGAATTAAAAAGTTTATCCTGGTAATAATCACCTGCAAATTCATTGATAATGTAATAACTCTCCTCAAGATTCTTTTGCTCCTTCCAGGCATCATCATCCTCCCTGTTGTCTTCTTCAAGTTCGATATTGTATTTGGCTGCAAGTGTTCTGATGGACTCAGGAAAAGAAAGATGATCATGGTCCATCAAAAATTGCACGGCACCGCCTCCTTTTCCGCATCCAAAACATTTGTAGATGTTTTTCGAGGGCGATACAGTAAAAGAAGGTGTTTTTTCATCGTGGAATGGACACAAACCGATAAGGTTTACGCCACGTCTCTTTAGATTGACATATTCTTCAATAATATGTTCGACATGTGCCGTATTGAGTACTTCTTGTATGGATCTTTGAGAAATCAATGCATGCTTGTCTTCAAATAAACTAAATTTCGATAATAATCGCCTAAAAATACAATATCTGGAGAGCCTAATCCACAGAGCTTAATATATTTGCGCTTCCAAAATTTAATATGAATAATTATCAGGATATATCATTTCTGGATCTTGTCGATAAATACGGTGCACCACTGTATGCATATGACAGCAGCATTATAAAGTCTAATTACGAAAGATTTGTTAATGCATTTGATGTTGAAAAATTGACAGTGCACTATGCCTGTAAAGCTTTGTCCAATGTTTCAATACTGAAACTATTCAAACAATGGGGTTCCAGCCTGGATTGTGTTTCCATCCAGGAAATTCAGCTGGGCCTCATAGCAGGATTCAGTCCGCAGGATATTCTTTTTACCCCGAATAATATATCAGAGAAGGAATTTGATGATGCTGTAAATACAGGTGTAGCTATCAATGTGGATAATTTCGAGATGCTCGAATATTTAGGCGCTACATATCCTGATCTGCCGGTATGTATCAGGATCAATCCCCATATGATGGCTGGTGGCAACCGGAAAATATCTGTTGGTCATATAGGATCAAAATTTGGGATTTCAATCCATCAACTTCCGCTTCTTGAGCGTATTGTAAAAAGCTTCAATATCAATGTTGAGGGAATCCATGTACATACAGGATCAGATATTCTTGACTCCGAGATATTTATTACCGCTGCAAAATTAATCCTCGGTGTCGTTGATCATTTTGATACTGTCAAATACGTGGACTTTGGTAGCGGATTCAAAGTGGCATACAAGCAGGGCGATTTATCTACCGATATTTCTGATTTTGGAAAGGAATTCAGCGATACGTTCAATGCCTTTTGCAGAAGCAGGGGCAAATCCTTCGAATTGAAGTTTGAACCCGGAAAATACATGGTGAGTAATGCTGGCGCATTCCTTGTGCGGGCGAATGTGATCAAACAAACGACCTCTACGACTTTCGTTGGTGTAGATTCAGGGATGAATCACCTGATACGTCCCATGTTTTATGATGCCTACCATGAAATAATAAATATCAGCAACCCCGCTGGAAAGAAGAAAATTTATTCAATTGTCGGATATATCTGCGAGACAGACACATTCGGAGTAGACAGGCAGTTGAATGCTGTACGAAAAGATGATGTACTCATGTTTAATAATGCCGGCGCGTATTGCTATTCCATGGCTTCAAACTATAACAGTCGGTTCCGGCCACCAGAAGTATTAATTCATGAAGGAAAGGATTACCTAATTAGGAAGAGGGAGGTTTTTGAAGATCTGATCATAAACCAACCCAATCCTGAATTTTAGTATACCTCCTGGTCAGACGGGGCCAGACCCTGCTTTTCTGCTAATTCCTGGAAGAATTCCATTTCCTTTAGCCTGTTGAAGCTGATATCTGATTTGATATTGAATAAGACTGTTGTTTGCTCATCCTCAAAAACTGAAATGACAAGATGCTTGATATTATCTCCCTTGAATTGTCCCCAGATATTGACATCAGTTGAACCGTCTCTTACTTGAATCAGACTTTCATACTGCTCCTTTTCCATATAGTTTTTCATATTCCCAAACTTACTGGCATAATCACTTGGAATGGTTTCCGAAACTACAAACCTGAGTTTTTTGATATGGTTAGTGAGTTCCTGAATTATTTCCTTCTCATTTTCATCAAGGTCATTATCAGCGATGTTTCCGGCCACCCTGACAATCCATCCCGGGATAGTGAAAGCTATGGATTCGCCTTTGTCCCTGATATGACTGATCATTTTATCCGGGCTTATCGTTTGACCTGGTAATTGTCCTGCAAGGATAAATAATGAAAAGAGTAGAACAGGAATTGATCGAATGTTTTTCATAGGTTTTGATTTAATAGTGGAGGAAAAGAAAAGGTCCATTGGACCTATTCTTCTTTATCTAATTTCATCAGATGTTCTGTACCATTGATGCTCATGTTTTTTGCCAGTTTACCTATCTTGTTAAGATTGATTTTACCAACAAAACTCATCAGAACAAATTCATCATCACCGCCAACCAATAATAGCAATTCATTGACGATGTCTCCATTTTGCTGATCCTTGACAAGGAATTGGACATTCTGACCCTGGTCACGCACGGTCATCAGTTCTTCGTATTCCTTGGTATTGATCTTTTTTAGTGCTTCCTTATAGAAATTGTTCGGGTCAGTATCTGTGGTTAAGATTTTCAGACCTTCAATTTCTTTGAGCATCTCAACGACTTCTTCGTCAACGTTTTCTTCAGCAACTTTCACTGCCATTTCAAACATCTTGGGACTGATATAGACCATTGTAAATCGTTCGTCGTCTTTGTATTGGTTGAAATATTTGTCAATAGCGTTTTTTTGTCCGCTGACAGATCCGACAAAGCAGATCAAAATAAATGCAACTAGGATATTTCTCATTTTTATAAAGTTTTAAATGTGTACAAATAATAATTAAGGATTAATTGAAATCAAATACAGCTGTTTTTTCTAAATTTTTTAAATGCTTGTTAATTGGTTCAGAGCCCTTTTCGTATTTCTGAGTCAGGAATCCGAGGGCTTCCATTGTAATTGCAAGAGCTTCATCCGGATCCTGCAATTCAGTGTATTTGTATTTGTATGTGGTTGATCCTGTATCAAATAAATAAATGGAAACAGCGAGTAAAACGGCTACAGATGCGGCCATAGTCATTAATCGTGGCCAGAGAAACCTTGTCTTCGTTTTCTTTTCATCTTTAATAAAGCTGAAGTCAAGTTCCTCATCAAATGTAATCTCTCTTTCGTTGTTCATATATTGAAATAATGCGCTTATTTCCTTGTGTTCCGGAGAAACCTGGTCAGAATTGAAATATTCTCTGATCTCTGCTTCTTCCTGAAGGCTCGTCTCACCATCCCAGTACTTATTCAATATTTTTTCTAGATGAGTATTCATAGTACTCTGTTTTTAAAATGTTCTTTTAATCTTGTTCGTGCCCGATGCAGGTAGACCTTGACCTTTCCTATTGTAAATCCTGTCATTTCACTTATTTCTTTGTAAGTGTATCCTTCGATATCACGAAGATGAATGACTGTCCTGTGATTTTCAGGTAGGGCCTCGATCATCTTACGCACCCTGTTGTAAGCTTCTTTTGCTACATATTGTCTTTCAGGACCTGCTGACTTTGACTCAATATTGAAGTGGTTGTCGATATCTGTTGTTTCGATTTTTCTCGATCTGTATTTATCGATCGCCACATTTCGGGTCATTGTCATCATATAGGCTTCTTTATTGTCAACATCTGCCAAAAGTGCTCTTTTCGTCCATATTTTGATCATGGCATCCTGAATAACATCTCTTGCATCTTCCGGATCTTTGACGATTCGTAAAGCCAGTCGGTACATCTTATCTTTGATGCCTTGTATGATATGGTTGAATTCTTGCACCTGCATTACAATATCTAGGACGGGAATTAAATTAATAATGTTACAGGATAATTAATTTTACCTTGAATAAATATTTCCTGCATCTTGTTTTATCAGGAAGTAGCGTTTGTTTACTACAGGAAGTTAGTGGGCAGGTTTAGGACTCAGTGATGATTTCTAATCTATTAATTATCAGCTTAATGAGACTTTTAAAGATGAAATTGCTTTGAAAAAGATAGACAAATTGGTATTGATGGACTTTGTTCCACCATATCTGCTTGCATTTTTTGTGGCAGAGTTTGTCCTTGTGATGCAGTTTCTGTGGAAATATATTGATGTCATCATCGGAAAAGGCGTATCCCTTGGCATATTGCTGGAGCTGATCTTCTATTGGTCGGTTAGGATCATTCCCGAATCATTACCCGTTTCCATTTTGATTGCAGCTGTAATGGTTTTTGGAAACCTCGGTGAAAAGTATGAGTTGTCAAGTATGAAATCTGCAGGTATTTCTTTGACAAGAATTATGGGAATGGGTATTCTTATTGCCATTTTAACCACAATGTTTTCTTTGTTTGCCAGTAATTATCTCAAGCCGCGGGCCAATTATAAATTCATTTATCGGTACAATGCTATTAAAAGACAAAAACCAGCATTGAGTATCGAAGAAGGGATTTTCAATACCGATTTTAAGAATGTGGTTATACGGGTTGGTCAAAAAGGAAAGGATGGTCAATCGATTGGAGATATCCTGGTCTATGATCATGCCGTGGAGGATAAAAGAGATATCAATATGTTGCTTGCACGCAAAGGAAGGATGTATGCACAAGAAAACGAGGACTTTTTTATCATGGAACTTGAAGATGGGGAACAATATCGGGAGCTAAAGCAAAACAATTCCAAGACAAGCAAAAAAGTCAAGCCGATGATCAGGACCAAATTTGACTCCTGGACTAAAATCTTCGATTTGTCCGAGTTTGACCTGGAAGCTCAAAATGTCAATTTGACACGAAAAAAATATGATTTACTGAATTCATACCAGTTATTGCAGGCAGTTGATTCGTTCAACAGGGAGATCGCAGAAAATAAATACCAGAACCTGAATAATTTCAGCGATATCCTTCAATTCGATGTATACGAAGCTATTGATAAAGCTGATAATGAAAAAAGTTCTTTACCCAAGCATGTAAAAGAAGCGATCAAGAGTAAGGATAAAATTGTCAAAGCAAATAGTAAACCTGTTAAAAGATTAAACAGGGCACCTGCCCAGTTTCCGGAGGATTCACTGGCAGGAATGCACACAATTGCATCTTCATTCAAGCCTCACAGCTTGAAAACAATCCTGACTTCTGTTAAACATCTATCTCAAAGGAACCAGGATAAGATTGTGAAATCAGACAGAATGAAAGATACCTTGAAACATAGCCGGGCACTTTATGTCCTTAGGTTGCACCAGCAACACAGCTGGGCATTCATTTGTATCATATTCCTGTTTATTGGAGCTTCACTAGGAAGTATTGTGAAAAAGGGAGGATATGGTTATCCCTTATTGATCGCCATTGTCTTCTTTATGCTTTTCATCATTTTTAATATTATGGGAGAAAAGCTGACCAAAGGAGGCACTATGGAACCCGTCTTAGGTGCCTGGTTGCCTTATTTCTTCATGCTGCCGATCGCCGTTTTATTGACTTTTAAGGCACTCAATGATTCCGATTTTTCGTGGCTAAGTACCAAAATCAATCTGGTCAGGCATCGGTTTTTCCCGGATAAGGAATGATACCCCGTCAACTTTTGTATCAGGGCTGATATCTTCTACAGGGCGGTTCAAAAGTCTGGCCTTGATTTTATTAATAGTATGTTCTACTTCGGATCTTCTGATACCAATATTAATAACAGGGTTTGCATCCAGGGTTTTATCCCTGATATTGATGTTTAAATACTTAAGCTCATTCATAAGTTGCCCCATCACAGCGTAGTCAAAGTTTATATCTATGATCTCTTCATGATATTTTGTTATTATCACGTTATTGGCAATCGCATCTTTAGCGGCTTCTTTATAAGCGTTTATCAATCCGGACGTTCCTAATTTTGTGCCACCAAAGTACCTGACTACAATACAGCTTGCATTTACAATCCCGGAGCTTAGGAGCTGGTTATAGATAGGTTTTCCCGCCGTACCTCCGGGTTCACCATCATCAGAATACCTGAATTGGTTCTCATCTATTAATTTGTAGGCAAAGCAATGGTGACGTGCTTTAAAATGCAGGGATTTAACTTTTTCAAGTGATTCTGAGAAATGCGTGGGCGACTGACAAGGATGCAAATAAGCAATAAACTTAGATCCCCTGTCCTTAAACAGACCTTCAGAACTCTTTTCAATCGTCAGGTATTTATCAGGATCCTTTGTCATATTATTGAGATATAAGTACTACAGCCAGCAAGGCAAACACCAATCCGGCAATATTGAACTTGTTTAAATATTCTTTAAAATATATCAAACCGATCAAAGTTGTCAATGCCAAAACAGCCACATTATTTACTGGAAAGAGAACGGAACCTTCCCATCCAATTTCAAGAGCTTTAACCAGGAGATAGATCGTAAAAAAATTTGGTATGCCTAAGATTATGCCTGCAGCTATATCTCTTAAAGCAAAGAATCCTTTTCGGAAGAGAAGCATAAAAAGTAAGCCCCATATTCCTGAAAGCAGAAATAGGATACTCACAAAATCAAGGCTTGCCCCGGTAACCAGATTATGTTGTTCGACATAGAAGAGGGTGAGTTCTATGGTCCCGTTGCCAAAAAGTACAAGGAAGGGGAGATACCAGAAATGTTTAAGAGCACTCAGGTCCTGTGAACTGTTTTTCTCGGGAATATTGATGAGTACGACGGCTGCAATAGCCATTATCAATGCCATGGATTGCAGGAAACTATGACTTTCGCCAAAAAGAAAAAGTCCTACTGCCACCGGAAAAATCAGGGAAAGTCGTTGGCAAATACTGGTGATAATCAATCCGATCTTCTGAATAGAAAAGGCACCAACGTTAAAAAAGACAATAAAAAGGAAACTCAGGAATAGGGCATATGGAAACCATGATTCTCCAATCATTGTGGTTTTAACCGGTGAGTATCCCATAATTAAAACGCCCATAAAGTAGGCCGTAAAATAATTCGCAATAATGGCTTGCAGGTTTCGCACTTTGTATTTTGGAAAAAGACGAAACAATGAGACCAGGAATACATTACATAATATGAGGGTTGTAATTAACAGATCGTTTGATTTTGATTATTGAAATATTAAAGTTAGTCAACTAAATATTGACCACCTTTGGAAGGTGTTATTAGAAGGTCAATAATGTATATTTGCCAAAAATAATTTCATTGAAAAAAACGAATATCCAATATCAGGAGGTTATATCCAAAGCAAAGGAAATATTTGTTTTAAAAACGAAGGATTATGGGACTGCATGGAGAATTCTCAGGCCTTCATCCCTGACCGATCAGATATTCATCAAGGCGTCGAGAATCAGATCCATCCAGGAAAAGAAGGCCATGCAGATCAACGAAAGTATCGAAGGCGAATTCCTGGCAATCATCAACTATTGCGTGATGGCGATGATCCAGCTTGAAAAAAGTGTTGTGGATGGCAACTATGATATGGATGAAGAGACGCTTTTTGAAGAATACGACATAAAGGTTGCTGAAACCAAAGCCTTGATGGAGAAGAAAAATCATGATTATGGAGAAGCATGGAGAGATATGCGCATTTCCAGCATGACCGATCTGATTTTAATGAAATTATTGAGAATTAAACAAATTGAAGAGAACGAAGGAAAAACCCTGATTTCTGAAGGCCTTGATGCCAACTACCAGGATATGCTGAATTACGCTGTTTTTGCTTTGATTTTAAAATATGAAAGAGATAATTAAGAGATGACTATAATTAGTTTATGTATTAACATAGGTATTGTTGCTTTAATTGTAACTGCCGTTATAGGATTTATCATGAAAGGTCACAAATCATGGATCATGACCTTTTTACAGAATTTTTGCGGGATACTTTTCCTTTTTTCCGGATGGGTGAAAGCAGTAGATCCCTTAGGTACAGCTTATAAAATGGAGCAGTATTTTGCTGAATTTCATTATACTTTCGAAGGTACCTGGTTTGGGTTTATTGCACCTATATTTCCGGTCTTTGCCAAACAAGCTATATTGTTTTCCCTGGCCATGATTATCTTTGAAATGGTCCTGGGACTTATGTTATTGCTGGGTTCCAAACCGAAATTTACAAGTTGGGCATTTATCCTCCTGATTGTCTTTTTTGGATTCCTGACCGGGTTCACTTACCTGACAGGATATGTGCCAGAGGGCGTCAATTTTTTCAGTTTTGGGAAATGGGGCGAATACAATTCCAATAATATGAAAGTAACCGACTGCGGTTGCTTCGGTGACTTTATTAAACTGGAACCCAAAACTTCATTTTTTAAGGATGTATTCCTGATGTTCCCGGCATTGTATTTTATATTCAGACATAAGGATATGCACCAGTTGTTTACAAAAGGGACACGCAGTGCGATCCTGTGGGTTTTCACTGCTGTGCTTGTTTACTATTGCCTGGCAAACTATAAATGGAATATCCCGCATGCTGATTTCAGACCATTTAAACAAGGTGTTGATATCAGGGCACAGTTCCAGGCTGAAAATGATGCCATGGCTGCTGTAGAGATTACAGACTGGAAATTGAAGCATAATGAAACAGGTGAGGAAATCATCCTTCCCAACGATGAATATCTGGGTAATTACAAAAAGTATAAAGGTGTCTATTCCGTTATAGACCAAATCAAAGATGAACCTACGATACCGATTACAAAGATTAGCGATTTTGAACTGACTGATCTTGACGGCAATGATATTACAGAAGAATTCCTGAACAATCAGGATGCTCATTTTCTAATCGTCAATCATAAATTGAAAGCTTCTCCGGTGAGGAAGACAAAAACTCTGAGAGATACAATATTCAGTTTGGATACAGTAGTCGTTTTCAGCACAGAAACCAATGTTTCTGATACTGCAGTAGTTCGGAATGTAAAAGATATCGTAGAGAAGGAAGAAAAGTATCTTGAACAAGTCTGGAAGCAAGCCTACTTAAAAACCCATATTGAAGATTTGAAGCCATTCACGGATGCGGCAAAAACCAATGGCAACAAAGTACTTATGGTCGTAGGTGGTGCGGATAAGGAATCCATTCTTCAATTGGATAAAGATGCCGGCCTGGGAATTGATTATGGTATGGCAGATGACATTTTACTGAAGACGATCGTCCGGTCTAACCCGGGCGTAGTATTGATGAAAGACGGAAAAATACTAAATAAGTGGCATATCAATAAGTTGCCTTCGTTTGAGAAGGTGAAGGCTGATTACCTTAAATAAGCTTAATTGTCAGCTGAGCACCTAAAATTTAGATGGCAGGCTATTTATAAA
>JAHHJO010000506.1:0-6279 GCA_018680275.1 Bacteroidia bacterium | reverse complement strand
ATTCAGCCATATCTTTTAATACTTCAAGTAAGGCAATCAATCTGTCAAATTTATCAAGTTCAGGAATCTGTTCTATTTTTTGACCTATATGGTATTTAGATTCACCAAGGAATGAAATACCGTATTTGGCTCTTTCAAACAATTTCTTGATATCTGAAGTTTCTGGCATATCAAAGAAATTTTCTCCAAGGAAATCTGTTTTGATCTGGATGATCGTTTCAGATTCATTTCTTGAGTGACGATCTGTAAATCCCAAATGGGGAAGATTAGAACCTATAAGTAATAATTCACCATCCATATAATAGGAAAGATGGTTTCCGATATGTCGTTTTCCACTTCCACCTTTGACATAAACAATTTCCAACTCGGGATGAAAGTGCCAGAAATAATTGTTTTGATCAGTATTGGCCTCTTTGTATTGTTTGATACTGAAAGAACTACCGAATTCAGGTTCAATAATTTCTAATCGTGCCTTTTTTTTCACTGCAGTCATATTATATAATAAACTTAGATATAGTTGAAAGTTCGAAAATGCAGAAAATTAACTGCTATATGTGCTAAATTAACCAATAGGTATACCTTATGCAATATAGGGGGTAAAATAGGACAGAATATTATTAAGAAAACAGATATTTCATTGGTAAAGCTGATCTAATTTTGTTCTTATAATGCTTTAAATACTTAATCTAAAACTTAAAAGTTATGAGAACATCCAAAATTTTAATCGCAACGGCATTCATGTTTTTTACTATGAATGTATTCGGATCCAATGAAATTGAAATCCGGGTTTACAATCAGGAAATGAAAATATTCCTGATGGAATTTGATTATCCTGAATCAACTGATGTCAGTATTACTATCGAAGATGAATCAGGTCACATTTTACTAAGTAAAAAATTTAAGAACACAATCGAACTCAGGAAGAAGATAAATATGAAGAATCTGCCTGATGGAAGTTATTCTCTTAAAGTGAAAGAAGAAAATAAAACAGTAATTCTTCCTTTGGAAATCAAAGACGAAAGACTTTGGTATTCAGGTGAGAGAAGGACTTATTTCAAACCTATGGTTAACATGATCAATAATCGATTATTATTTAATCAGTTATCTCTTCATGGTCTGCCATACTTTATCAGAATTGATGACAAAAATGGTGATTGTGTATTCGCCGGAAAATATGATAATGATATTGTGAACCAGAAGATTTTCAATGTATCACAAATATCAGGTGGAAATTATACGATGACTATGAGAAATGATGAAATTACTTATAAAGAAAAGTTTAGTCTTGGTCACTAGTTAATTGGCTTTCTGAGTGGTGTGTCATTCATGCGGCACACCATTCTTTTTTCTTTTTTAGTTGAACCCCTTCCCATTTTGAGCCTTAATCTCTAAAGAACTTCATCATTCTCGTAGTGGATTCTTTTTCGGTACGGGATAAATGGAATCTTCAGCATCATTCCTATATTATTGGCCTCTTCCTTTGCCATATATGTATCGCAACCATAAACAAGGTTTTTATTATTTACTCTTTTGTAGGTATTAAATGCCCTGTCCCAGAAAGAAAAAATATTCCCATAATTGGAATCGGAATAAGGCATACGGTAATGATGATGGACCCTGTGCATATCAGGAGTTACAATAATGCTCACCAATAATCTATCAAGCCATTTCGGTATCGTTATGTTTGCGTGGTTGAACTGGCTCAGGATGACCGAAAAACTTTGGTACATGAAGACCAACCACATCGGGGCTCCTGCAATTAAAGTGGCCATAATTGTAAATACAAAGCGTATCACACTTTCACCAGGGTGGTGACGGTTGGCAGTGGTTGTATCTACATTCTGATCGGTGTGGTGAACGACATGAAACTTCCACATCCACACAACATGGTGTTCAATATAATGTGCAAGCCATGCGCCTATAAGGTCCAGGATAAGTAAACCAAGAATCATTGTCAAAATCAGGTTCGCATCAATCCATTGAAGGATTCCGAAACCATTGGCAACCGCCCAATCAGCAGATTTCAATAAAAGAAATGCAAGACAAAAGTTTACGACAATGGTCGTGAGCGTAAAAAAGATGTTTACAGCGGCATGTTTCCATCGGTCATATTTCAATGAGAATAATGGTACGGCACTTTCGATTAATGAGAAAATAGTAAGTCCGCCAACAAGAATCAGAGTACGATGGCTGGATGGTATGCTTTCAAAATACTGAACAATTGTCTCTAGCATAATTAATCGTTTAAATCATATATTTATTTCATGTCTTTAAATAGCATATGAGGAGAAATGTGCACATTCGATTTTTCCTTATAATTTTAAATAAAGCTTATTGCAGTCCTTTATCATGAATAAAAATAACAAGATATCTGGTTTACAATTAAATCCTGAACATTTGGTGCTCAGGAAAATAGAACGCACCGACAATGCCCAGGTTGAGCAAATGATCGTTAATGTGATGTCGGATTATGAATGCATTGGTGAAGAATACTCGAGTTCCGATCCGGAGCTTAAGGATATGTATACATCTTATAATAATCCCGGATCCGTATTTTATGTCATTGAATACAAGGGAAATATCCTGGGATGCGGCGGACTTGCGCCGCTGGAAGGGGGAGCGAGCGATACCTGCGAGTTAAGAAAAATGTATTTCTATCAATCCCTCAGGGGCTTGGGTTTTGGCAGGAAACTAATGGATATTTGCCTTAATGATGCAAGACAATTTGGATACAGAATCATGTACCTTGAAACCGTTGAGAGGATGGAGAAAGCCAATCGGTTATATGCCTTCTATGGGTTCGAGCCTCTTGAAGGCCAGGTAGGTAATACAGGTCATAGTGGATGTGATACGTTTTACAGAAAAGAACTATAATCTCAGGAAACGTGTCTTAAAAGGTATGTGATCAATTTGTTTGGAGTATGGAGTTTTGAAAACAACTGTTCAATACACAGCATCATAGATTTACAGATAATTTAAAATGGGTCTTTTGCTGATAACGTCACCGGATTTGAATTCTGAATATTAAATAAATTTTCAATTATGATAAGAGCCAAAACAGTTGAAGAATACATTTCTAAAAGTGGGAAGTGGGAAGCAGGTCTGAAAATATTAAGATCTGTACTTGAGCATACCGAGCTGGTTGAAACAATGAAATGGGGTATGCCTACCTACACATTTGGGAAAAAGAATGTTGTTGGTTTTTCTGCATTTAAAGAACATTTTGGCTTATGGTTTTTCCAGGGTGTATTCCTTTCCGATCCGTTAAAAATGCTCATCAATGCGCAAGAAGGCAAAACCAGGGCCATGAGACAAATGAGATTTACGGATCATAAAGATATTGAGGCAGATATAATACTGAGCTATATAGAAGAAGCCATACAAAATCAGAAAGATGGTAAAGAAATGAAACCAGAGAGAAAACCGTTGCTGATTCCTCAACTATTGCAAGATGCATTTTCTGAACAAAAAGAACTTCAGGATGCATTTGAAAATCTGAATCTGACCAGGAAAAGGGAATATGCTGAATATATCGAATCTGCAAAAAGGGAAGAAACAAAGCTGTCAAGACTTCAAAAAATCATTCCAATGATCATCAATGGGATAGGCCTAAATGACAAGTATCGTACATAATAGTCACATTGTCACCCTATATTATAGCAACTAGCTTACATTCAGCAACATTCACTTTGATCGGGCGTAGGGGTATTGCTAATTTGTGTATTAACTAATTAAAATTCGTGTTAGTTAGATCCTTTATTATAAAAAAGGCTGATATAAAAGTGTATCGGCCTTTTTTAATTTGATATCCTTATGTTGCCTGTTGATTAAAAATCAACGCTCTATCAATCCATTCTCCATCGCAATTCTTACCAGTCCGGCACTATTTCGTGCATTCAGTTTGGCCAACAAATTACTTCTGTGAGATTCTACAGTTTTGAGAGAAATGAAAAGTTCATTGGCGATTTCCTGGGTGGTAAATTCCTTGACGATAAGTTGAAGGACTTCTTTTTCTCTTTTTGATATTTTAGGGAGTTGCTTTTGTGTTTGTTTGGATGCGGTCCTGGCTCTCATAAGACCCTTCATGATCGTTTGGGTGACATCGTCTGAAAAGTAGGATTGTCCACCCAGAATGGTATTGATGGCTTTAAGCAATTCATCTCTTCCTGTGTTTTTCAATATATAACCCATGGCTCCGTTGTTGAGGATTTCGGTTACGAAGGATTCTTCATTAAACATTGAAATGGCAAGGACCTTTGTGGATTTGTGTTTTTCTGTGATTTCCTTACAGACATCAATGCCGCTCATACCCGGCAGGTTAACATCCAGTAATACGATATCAACTTTGTTGCTTTCAAGGAAATTTAAAGCTGTTGGACCATCAAGGCACCTTGATACCACTTCAAGTGAATCTTCAGCTTCAAGTATAGAGGCGATGCCATCAGCAAACATGGCATGGTCGTCAGCTATCAGAATTTTGGTCATATAGAGATATTCATGAGATTATAATTCGATATCTGTGAATTACACAAATATAATACGAAGATACCCTCAATCAGTTATAAAAAATTCGGGGTAATCCCTTAAAAGCAAATTGGGTGGTTTCTACGAGGAAATTAATTCAATTTGGATTCATCTTTACATTGTATTTAATACAACGGTGATGCAAACCTGCCGCGGAAGGTTAGCATCATTTTCAAAGAATTAGTTTAGTTGGTTATCTTGAATTCTAGGTTAGTTAATATCACGATCCGTGGAGTTGAGCCTTTTCTTAGAATCGGCTCTTTATACAGACAGAGTATCCCATAAGAAATTGGGGCTCAACTCCTTTTTTCTCTTAAACCGATAAAGTTTTAACTCATTGGGATTGACTATTGCAAAATTGAAAGAAAACTCTCATAACGATGAGGGTTTTTCTTTTTTTTTAAAATTCATCTTACATTGAATCCTATGTTCCACAGGTTCACGATATATATCATAGTATTATTCTTTGTAGTCGGGACTTCTTATGCTCAGAATACAGAGCTATATGATAGATATATATCTGAATTAAATGATGCTCGAACAACCAAGGATTTTAGCCGTCTCGCCAATGCATACTTTAATCTTGCATTGTATGAAGAAGAAAAAAACAGGAATTATGAACGTTCTTTTGAATACCTCTCCCGCAGTCTTGAATATTATAAAGTCACATCCGATACAACTGGAATATATGAAACCAAATTCCATATAGCCAGGCAACTCCTGAAAAACAATATGTATAATGATGCTCTCGATGAATTCACAGAGCTGAAAAAATATTTTCTCGAATCAGGAGATCGTAAAAAGCTTACGGAAATAGAATTACAACTCTTCAAACTATATTTTGAAAAGTTGAATGTTGATAATGCAAAAAAATCACTGGACTATATAGAGCAACAACTGGATGTCATTGAGGGAACACCCCTTAAATCCAGGTTTATTATGAGCCAGATAAGGTATAATGATTTAATGCAGGAATATGAAATAGCACTTCAACTGGCGAACCTTTGTCATGAGGAAAGTCAAAATGCGGGAAGCATTGAAGATGTAGCCAATTGCCTGGCCTTACGAGGTGATATACAACTTAAATTACTGAATCATACTGCTTCAATTACTGATTATCTTCAAAGTCTCGAATTCCTGGAACTGGTTCCTTATAACAATGAACGCCTTAAGGTATATCGGAATTTAGCCAGCTGCTATACTGCTGTAGATTCAATTCAACTTGCATTATTGTTTACACGGAAATATGCTGCATTGCAGGATAGTATACTCAATGAAAACAGGTTGATAGCAGTCAACAATATTACCTACAAGTATGAATCCCGTGAAAAGAATGCTGAAATCAAATTATTGGAACGTGAAAAAGCAATGGCAGAAGAAAGCAATGCACAGCAGCGAAGAGCATTGATCGTTCTGGGGTTGGTTCTTGCATTGTTAACCATCGGAATCTACTATATTGTTCGATTTTACAGCGAAAAAATAAATACAGCAAAAATCATTGAAGAGCAGACTGAGAAAATCAACCTTCAAAAAATCACAGAATTAAAAGATCGGATAAGAATTAATTCAATGCAGTCCATGATTGAGGGCCAGGAGTTAGAAAGAGAACGTATAGCCAAGGATTTACATGACAGTCTGGGAGGTCTGCTTTCTACGATCAAGTTGCAGATTGATAACATCAGGAGTAAATCCAATGGGAAACTGGATGAGAAAGAAGTTGAAACCACAACACACCTGCTTGATGCTGCCGTAGGA
>JAHHJO010000356.1:0-2436 GCA_018680275.1 Bacteroidia bacterium | reverse complement strand
AGGATTCCTTCAATATCAATATTAAAGTCATCACCAATCAATGGAATATTTATTAAATCGGCACCTGATTTTCCTGTAAACAGTTTATAGGCCCTGAATGCCGGTTGGCATGCAATCGCATTATCCCCTTCATAGAGAAATGCACGACAAATGCCATCGAGTAATTCCATGGCACTGTTGGCACACATGAAATCAGATTCATCTATTTTGTTGTCATAGAATTGTTCAAGAGCTTTTCTCAATTGTACGTCGGTTCTTTCAGGATAATAAAATAGCTCCGGTATAGCTTTACGGATGGCTTCTGCCGCTTTTGGAGAAGTTCCAAGCATGTTTTCGTTTGAAGAAAGTTTATAGAGTTTCTTAGAGCCAACTTTCGATGCAACATCGGCTTTGCCCTTACCGCCTTTATATTTTGATTTTGATTGTAAATATGGTTTAAAAACAATGCTCATATCATTCTTTAAGTGGATTTCAAATATGTGCGAATTTACCTTTTTTCTGCTTGAAACGCGCACGAAACATACTGACATAGATCATGTCTTATTTGTATAATAAGCTCCTATTGCATCAATTGTATTTAGATTAAATTTAGATTATGTGCTTTCCTGACATTTTTCAAATTTTTTCATGAGATTCGGCATCTTTTTAGTTTTCAATTCGTTGTATTCCCAGTGAAAAAATCCAAAAGAACATGAAAAATATATTTTATTCCATTATTGCATTATCTGCACTTTTCCTTTCTTCATGCGGAGATGATCCTACGGATCTGACAATGAATTTCAAACTCGAGTATGGAGGAGAGCCATTGGTGATGTTTGATGAATATAGTTACCCGGATGGCAAGACTATGAATTTCACCAGGTTCAGTTTTTATATTTCTGAATTGGCTATAATAAAAGATGGAAATTCCACAGAAATAAAAGATGTAGATTACATTGATCTCACGATGTACAATATAGATAACGAAGCTTCAGAGACAGGATATGATTATATCATTCGTGATCTTGAGGATGTTGATTTTGATGCAATCAGTTTCAACATCGGTCTGACACCTGAAATGAACAGCACTGTCCCGGCCGATTATAATTCCTCCAATCCTTTGTCGCTTTCCGGCGAATACTGGTTGAACTGGGAATCCTACATTTTTGCGAAAATTGAAGGAAACATTGACCTTGATGGTGATGGTTCACTTGAAACCGGTGTCGCTCTGCACCTTGGATCGGATCCTATTCTAAGGAATATCCGTTTTGACAATCTTGATGGAGACAATGAAGTTGATATTGTAATTGATCTAAAAGATGTCTTTGACGACGGGTCTGTATATGATATAGCAGCAACACCAAGAATTCACAGCCTTAGTCAGATTGAACAAGCCACTGAACTGATTGACAATCTTGTTCAAAGCTTCAGGCTTAATTAGCTTTAGTAAACACCAGGTCCGAGGACGAAGGAAGAATTTTTTGCAGAAAAGGCAAAGCTTTTAAAAACCTGAAATACAGGTGAACAGGGATGGACCTGATCAGTGTCTGGTGGGCATCATAACGATTTACAAACTTGAACTTATGTTTTCTGGCTAATTTTTCAATTTCAACCGGAATCAGAACATCTTCGGGGGTATTGTGTGCTGCAGTATTGACATATTTATAGTGTAATGGATATAAAAACCGGGAGCATGTTGGTTCATAAAGGAAGATCATTTGTCCCCCCGGCATGAGCAAACGCTGGCATTCTTTGATAGTCTCATCCATCTTTACAAAGTGGTGTGCAGCAGCATAGCAAAAGATAAGATCAAAAGAGGCATCTCTCAAAGGAACTTCATAACTTTTACATGCCAGTTTGTTATCGATTTTGACATCATAAACATTTTCCCAATACGGTAGCGATTCTATGGCATAAATACTTATGTCGGTGACCGTAAAATGACTGTCGGGCAATAGAAATTTTTTGAGATAACAAGAGGCCCAACCCTGTCCCGCACCTAATTCCAGGATGTTTTTCTTCTTTCTGAATACTTTTTTATGCCTGTTTATTTTATAATTAAACTGCCGGGCTTCCCTGGTTTTATTGAGAAAATTTCCACGAGAAAATTCTGCCGGATTTTCTTTGGGACTATTCTTCCAAAAGTCAATCTCGATCTGTTCTTTTTGGGACAAATCTATATTTGGAAATTCCTTACTCAATTTTTATGGTTTCGTACTCTTTAAAAATATCCAGGGGCAATGCTCTAATCTTGTCAAGATAAGCTGGCCATTGATCCGAAAAGAATTCATTGATTCCTACTAATACTTTTTCCGCCTTTCCGGTCGCAGTGGCTACTGCTATCTTCGCATTTTCATTTGGTGCACCCGTCGCTGCACTGAGAAATCGTCTCCCATTTCTTAATTGACTGGTAAGGGTTTTTGAATTGTCCCTGTACTCTGTTTTCCCCGATTCCGG
>JAHHJO010000385.1:0-6746 GCA_018680275.1 Bacteroidia bacterium | reverse complement strand
TGACAAAATTTCTTGGAGAGAACAGGCGGTTTCTTGTTTCTCCATCACTTCAATTAGGAGATGGCCAGATCACTAATCGTGAGTATGCCAACCACATTTATATTTCAAGTGCAATGGCCAGGGACATCATTGGCAAAAAGGAAAACAAAATAAAAAAGTGGCGGGACAAGAACAGAAAGAAAGGGAAAACCTGTGATATAAAACTCAAGCCAGAGTTATATATCGATATGAAGAAAGACATTTCAGTGATTAAAGGTTATAATGTTCTAGGCTATGTTGAAGGAACAGACAAGAAAGGCGAAGTTGTCATAGTATCAGCACATTTCGATCATTTGGGTAAAAGGGGGAATGATATTTACAATGGTGCTGATGACAATGCTTCCGGCACATGTACTGTATTGGAAATGGCTGAGGCAATGGCCAGGGCAAAAAGTGAAGGACATGGCCCCAGAAGAAGTATACTTTTTTTGTTGGTGACTGGTGAGGAAAAAGGATTATTGGGCTCCAGGTACTATTCGGAGAACCCGATCTTTGATTTAAAGAATACGGTAGCAAATGTCAATGTGGATATGGTAGGAAGAACAGATAAGAAATATGAAAACAACCCTCATTATATTTATGTAATCGGATCAGACAGGCTCAGTTCAGACCTACATCAGGCAAATGAGGACATTAACCAGAAATACAGCCAATTAACCCTGGATTACCGGTACAATGATGCCAATGACCCCAACAGGTATTATTTCAGGTCAGACCATTATAATTTTGCAAAGAAAGGCATCCCGGCTATTTTCTTTTTTAGTGGTACTCACAAAGATTATCACAGGACATCAGATACAGCAGAGAAAATCCTGTATGATAAGATGGAACGAGTTGGCAGACATATATTTCATCTTACCTGGGACTTAGCCAACAGTGAAGAAAGGATCAAGCTTGACAGCAGAAAATGAGAAGGTTTTTTTTAGTGTAAAAACAAAAGACTGAAGTGCCAGGTGTTGTTCGTTCGGTATTCAATGGCAGGAGCAGGCCATTTAAGTACATCCAGTAGATCAAGGATGGTCCTTGAAAATTTATTCTTTGTTCTTATTTTGCCAAGATTGTAATCCAGGGCCAGGACAAACTTTTTATACCTTGGATATTTAGCTTCTGAAATGACTGTTCGTTCATCATTTATTTCCCAGCTGTTATTATTAGCACCATAAATATTTTCTGAACCGTAACCGATAGCAAGGTTCATCCACGATGGCCAAATTTCCTTATCTATTATGGACCTGATATCAAATGACAACCAGTATGTCTGACCATTATAATCCTTGAGCAGTCTTTCCAGAGGATTTTTACCGTATAATGCTTCTGCACGAGCCTTGGGGCTTGTTGAAAACAAACCGGATTCTGAACTAAGTAATTCTGAACTGTACTCAACGGGTGCATAAGAAAACTTGAATTTTACTTTTTGTTCACCCCAGTATTTTTGTTGAAAATAAAAAGAGGATGCACCGAATATATTAGCTGTAAAATCGCCTAGTGAAAACCCCCAGCCTCTTGAAAAGCCATCCATGATTTCAAAAGTATTTTGGAATATAAGGGCTCCAAGTACTGACATATTTAAAGCTTTTTGGTTTTCATAACCCGCCCATTGAGCCCCTTTATGCAGTAATAATACTTGTGTATAAGTAGCATAACTATGGCCGGCCTTATCCATATTATTCCATTCGCCCCAGTCATTGAAGAAATGAAACGCCTCCTGATCATATTGTTTATACCAGGCAAAGTATAATCCTGTTGATGCAGCGGAGTAAAGGCCTATCGTGCCAAGGGTCAGTATTTGCTTTCTTTTGTCAAAGTCAATGGTGTCAGAAGGCAATAAGACCTGGTTTTTAGCGTCAATAATATTAACACAGATTAGTAAAAAAAGAAGAATAAGGAATCTCACATAGGCAAAATAGCGAAAAGGTAAAATATCATGGCTTAAAAAGTCCTGTATTACATAATTGACAAGTGATATACGGGATTATTTTTTTTAGAAAATCGAATAGACTATTTTTAGGCTACATTAATTTTCACATTCAATGAAAATCAAGCAAACATTATTAGCAATCTTCTGCTTTTTAACGGTTTCCATGGTAGCACAGGATATGCAGTATAGTTATTGGCAGTTCTCGCCAATCAGTTACAATCCTGCATTTACAGGGGCTTTTTATGGAAACCTAAGGTTAAACGGTATGATACGTGATCAATGGCGGAATGTATCTGTAGATGAGTATCAGACCATGAGTGTTTCATTTGACGGTAATATCCCATTCGGGCTGAAAGAAAGTCATTGGGTGTCAGCAGGAATGAGCCTGGTCAAAGACAGGGCAGGAGCCAGTAATTACAAACATTCCTTCCAGGGTCTTTCTCTGGCATATCATATGCCTTTGGGGAAAAAGGAAAATGCAATATTAACAATAGGAGGAAAATACGGTACATACACCAAAGCCTTTGCTAAAGATGGTTTGGAAACCAACTTTTTATTTGCCAATCCAAACGGGAATGATATTGATTTAGCTGGATTATCAGTCGATCAGAATGGCAACATTACAAATGATGTTAATGACCTGATGATTGGGGTGATGTTGTATTCAACTCTTGGAAAAACATCGGCAATGCGCATTGGTTTATCCAGTGACCACGTGCTTGAGCCGGATTTCCGGGTTCAGCAGGATACAATGACCGGGATGCGGTTTATTGAGGAGGTCGAAAGAAGGTTTAATATACATGCCCAATTTTATTTTGACTTGAATGACAAGGTAACCTTTAACCCAACCATGTTATATCAAAAGATGGGACCGGCAAGCAACATTCTTGTTCAGGGGTTGTTCTCCTATGCCTTCGACCCTGAAAAAGAAATATACTTCAATGCAGGAACCGGCATTCGATTGGCAGACAACAGTTTCATTCCGGTTTATTTAGGTGCAGATGTCAAAGACTGGAAGTTTGGTTTCAGTTATAGTATTAATATGGGAGGATTATCACAGGCAGCAGCAGAAGGTGGTTTTGAACTGGCAGCAAGCAAGATCATCTCCTGGAACAAGAAACCTAATGTGAATCCTAAATTTGTTTGCCCAAGACTTTAATTGAATTTTTGAGTTAGATATGCAAAGAATAACAATATTGATTTTTGTACTTGCCATTTCCTTGGGATTGCAGGCACAACCGATCAGGGACAATACATTTGATCAAAAGATAGAGGCGGCACAACTGGCCGAATCACAAGATAATTTTGCTGGTGCATTGGATTGGTATGAAAAGGCTTATGATGAAATCAGGAAAGGAAGCCGAGGAAATCCGCTCACAAAGAAGTTTGCCCTTAAGATCGCCGAGCTTAATTATAAGCTCAGAGATTATAAGAAAGCCTCGAGTAATTATAAAAGGGTATTAAAGAATGATGATGAATTCGAATACATCAATGAAAGGCTTATTTATGCCAAATCCCTCAAGCAAGAAGCAAAATATGATCTTGCTCTCGAGGTTTTTAATGAGTTCATCAGTCTTAGTGAGGATGAAGAACTTATTAAAGAGGCAGAGTTTGAAATGGAAGGCATTGAATTAATCCGGGTGTTAGACCCCAATATTGAAACGGCTGTTCGTGCGCTGGACAAGGAGGTCAATTCGCCTTCTGCAGAATTTTCACCCCGGGAAAATGCTGATGGAACCTTATACTTTGCTTCTTTTGACCGTAAAGATGAAATCGAAGTAGACAGTGAAGACGACGACTTCCATGCACGGATTTTCATGGCTTCAAGGAACGATAAAGGGGGTTTTGAGAAAAAAAGTGAGTTGGACCAATTGGTAAACAGGAAGGGCTTTCATAACACACACCTGGCATTTACCCGTGATGGCAGAACCATGTATTTCACACGTGTTCAGACGACGGGCACTGAAATTACAGCATCACAGATTCTTGTCAGCTATAATAAGGATACAGGCTGGAGTGCAGCCAACCTGGCACCAACCATCAATGGGGAATGGAATGCCAAACACCCGGCTATGGGACAATTATTTGGAAAAGATGTTATGTTTTTTGTTTCGGATATGGATGGCGGACTGGGAGGAATGGATATTTATTATTCCACCTTGCTTGGTGACGGACAATTCTCTGCACCGGTGAACCTTGGTCCAATGATCAATACTGACAAAGATGATATCACACCATTTTATTACGATGGTACTCTTTATTTCAGTACCAACGGAAGACCTACCATTGGAGGGTATGATATCTTTTATTCAATTTGGGATGGGTCAGAATGGAGTGATGCAGAAAATATCGGAATGGGTTATAATTCTGCAAATGATGATATGTTTATGAGTCTTGCAGCAGATGGATCACGCGGGTATTTTGTATCTAACAGGCCTTCAGACAAGAAAAAGAAATTGCGCAGTGCAACATGCTGTGATGATATTTTCCAGTTTAATATCAGGGAAATTGTGATTGACTTGCTGGCCATTGTTGTTTCTGAAGAAGAAGAACCGTTAAACGGATCGACTATTGAACTTGAGAATCTTAGTGATCCGGTTAATTACCCAACAGACACCAAGTACAATGCGCTTGGTAACGAATTCCAGTTTTTACTGGATTCAGACTATAAGTACAAGGCAATCATTACCAATGATGGATATTATCCGGATACAATCGAATTCAATACGGCTGGAATATTGGACAATTATACTGTCAGGAAGAAGGTTGTACTCAAAAAGATTCCAACAACACGTATAGTGACTGAAATTGTAACAATCAACGAACCGATAAGGCTCAATAACATATACTATGAATTCGACGACGATAAAATTCTTCCGGCTGCAGAACAAGACTTGAATCTTCTGTTGGAGCTTATGGATGAATACCCTGACATGGTTATTGAATTATCTTCACATACGGACTCAAGGGGCTTAACAAGGTATAATGAAGACTTATCTCAAAGAAGAGCAGAGTCAGCAAGAAACTGGCTGATAGAAAACGGAGTCGAGGAAGACAGAATCGAGCCAGTAGGATATGGAGAATCTAAAATTCTAAACAAGTGTACGAATGGAGTTCGTTGTTCCGAAGAAGAACACCAATTGAACAGAAGAACAGAGTTCAAGATTATAGCAGGACCAGAATCTATAGAGATCAGAAGAGAGGTGCAGAAGACTGTTATTGAGTAGCAACGGCACTTAAATCTTATTCTTGCTTTTTTATTTTTAAAAGAGGTGCATTTAACCTCGGTAAGCAATCGTAGAGAAACGGCTTTTCCGACAAATTAAATGCACCTTTTAACATTCAGGTATACAATCCTTTCTGTTTGCGTTTAATTATTGCATTCCTACAATCATTAAACTAAGCTCGATATTACTTTGAGCTGTTACGTTTATGTCGACGAGGTTTAACAAAGTTGTCAATGATTCAACCTCTAATTTACCCTTAAGTTGAAGCTGCCCTTCCTGGTCAAAATCATACCCATAAAAATGTAATTCGTAATCTCCTTCCTTCAAGAAACTTAACTGAAACTTTTTCTGCCCATTCAATTTGGAGCTACTAACTGCATTTCTAAACTGCAACTTAGTTTCTGATTCTGTCTGTATTTCATTTTCAGCATTGAATTCCCCCTTGTTATAAATATATACAATCACTTCATCACTATACTTTAACAAAGAACTACACTCTCCGAGGATATGTGTATCACTCAGGGCTGAAACTCTAATTGCGCCATTAAGTTTTGAATTTGAAACAAAGTCATATTTGTCATTTTCATCATCTTGCTCTTTAACACATTTTCTAAGATCAAAGTCCAGGACTATTTCTGTTTTAGTCGAGGCATCAGCCTCAAACTCTGAACTCAGTGAAACAAATACTGAATTGTTAATAAGTGCATGGGCTTTTCCTTCACTATCAAGAATATAGGATCCATGAGGGTGGGTGGCTTCGTCCGGGGATTCTGCCATCAGTTCCAATTCTATTGAAGAATAATTCCTTGAATCGACTTCAAAATCTCCCAGCTTATAGGTATCTGAATTTTGATAAGCCAATAGGTCAACTGTTGTCTCTGAAAAGGCTTCTACTTTCACACCGTCAAGATAAATCCCAGCAATTGTTACGAAACAAGCCTCTACTTCGCTGTTGTCAATAGGAGCATCCGTGACGTGAATACTTAATTCTGCTTTCTCATTGCTATTGTTGGAAGAATTTATATCTGTATTTACAAATCCTTCGTCCTTTGAACATGCCAGGAAGCAGAGAGTAAGCAATAATCCGTGGAAAAAAACTTTTAAATATTTCATAATAAAGATTTTATAACAAAGAAACGGAACAGGATGTCTGGAGGAATGGTAGAAAACGCCCATTTTGAAAATAGAAGAAAACCCTGATTGCTGATTTTATATTGAAATCCTCAAAAGCTTGAATGATTTTTCATGATAGGCTATCTCCAAATTTCGGGTTGAGAAATTAAAAAGAAGAGATTCGGGAATAAAATCTTGGGTAAAATCATAAGCGAGAGCTCGTTAATAAATTGGATTTTTATTAACGGCATAAAATCAAAACTCTGATATTTTACCGCTGAATAACCACCTCAAAAAACGCCTCAACTACAATCGGTTCTGTATTTGCAATAATGTCCACCGTTTTTTTCAATGGTCCTATGGGTTGATCCGTGCTGTCATAGACAACAGATATTCGACCAGATTCTCCCGGCAGGATTGGTTCGCGAGGCCAGTTAAGGGAAGTACAC
>JAHHJO010000172.1:0-13149 GCA_018680275.1 Bacteroidia bacterium | reverse complement strand
GTTCAGCGGTCTGTGGTAGATCTATTGATTCGGCTTCATCCATTTCCATGGCAGCAGCATCCATCGATTTTTTCATAGGTGCGCCTCTCGTTGAAGCCATAATCCGTATATTCTCATGATGCCCTCCCCCGTAAGGAAGGTAAAACCCGAACCAATTCAATGCTGGCCCGAATCCATCCACATTAATATGATAGCTATAAGGTTTTGACTTGAAAAAATTCAAAACTGTCCCCTTTTTAAAGCCAGCTGCACTCCAGTTAATTCTACTAAAATGAAGCGGGTAAAAACTTTTTTGCCATGTATGCTGAACAAACTGATCCAGGCTTGCATCATACATTGATGCAAGGATTTCTCCGGTGAAGGGATCTTCTTTTGTTGTCAGTTTGATTTTCCATTCTTCCTCTGACCCAGGTTTAACCTTATCCCTGAAAGTTGAATATTCGAGATCTACGAATTTATTGGACCATGGCACATTGATCTTCAGGTTCTTTGTATACACTCTATTATTGATGACCAACAGGAGTTGGAGGCCAAGTCCCCCCCGATGCGACTCTTCAATCTTGAATTCAATCCTCCTGGATTTCTGTTCTTTCCATTCAGAATGCAAATCATGCCTTCCTTTGTTAATCCTGTAAAAGACCCTGAATTTATCATATGGCGCATTTATTACAATACCAAGTTTATCTCCCGGTTCATAACGATCTTTTATGTTCGAATGCCAAAGGTGTTCTACCGGCAATGCCTTCTTCTTATCATCTGATATCATAAGAAAACTTTCCTCAGTTTTACTGTTGCCTGCTTCATCTGAGATATTGAAAACGAGTTTGTAGGCTCCTCGTTCCAGCTTATCCAGGAACTCTATATTGTCTGTATTACTTTCAAATTCACCTTGCAGAACCCTATCTCTCACTTTCCAGTTTTTGGGATCCAGGCTGGATGCATCCTTATCCAAAGGAAAACGGGATTCGTATTCATTTTCTGCCAGGTAATGACGGTCAGAATTCTTCCAGTATTTTGAACGGAAAGGATTATCGGGGTGGTCAAGTTTATAGACCTGTAAATTTACTATGGCTCTTATCTCAGCTCCTTCACAATTGCTTGTACTGATCTTTACAGGCCCTACTTCACCTTCAAATGCATTGCCTGGTATTGAAGCACTGAAGAAGAAAGGCTTTGCAGATAATGAAATCTGCTTACTTACCGTCGTACTTTCCCCGGTAATATCAGTCACATCGCAGTGTATCCTGTAATTGAAGTAAGCATGTTCCTTACTGTCAGATATCGTTGGAAATGAAAAATTAAATTTCCCTTCACTATCAGACCTGGTATCTCCAGATATAATGAATTCGCTGTATTGATTTAAATGAGGTCTTGAAAAATCAGCATAACTGTAACGATACCATGGTACATATTCTATTTTTTCAATACGATATTTAATGGTGGCATTTTCAACTTTTAACCCGCTAAATGATTCAACCGTACCATTGATGTCGATTGTATCCCCAAGAACATAGGGAGATAAAAGTGTATCCAGTTTTGAGAAGATTTTGGGACGCTTATACTCTTCTACCCTGATTGAACGACTGGAAAAGCCATTTGAAGCTCTTGCTTCAATTGTCACCTGACCGGTTAAAGCACCATCAGGTGCCATAAAATGTCCACTTAATGAACCGAATTCATTTGTCTTGAGTTTTTTAGATTCTACGAGTTGCCAATTAGCATCTCGGAAATCCAGCTTAACTTCTTCCCCTGGAACAATATGTGGAATATCATCTGAATCATTCACAGTTAGTAAAGCTTTGAAAAAAATCGTTTGTCCGGGTCGGTAAATGGCTCGGTCTGTAAAGAGGTGAACCTGGGCTCTTTCCTTGTCTTGTCTTTCTTCAAGATTGTAGTGGCCTTGTCGAAGATCAAGCACGTCATCTTTGTTTGTAATCCTGAAGCTGAAGTTTTTGTCTTTTTTATCATAGGAGGCATATCCGTTCCTGCCAGACTTTAAACTGGCGATCTTCTTCCATTCATTGAGCCTTTTTTTATAATTGTACTCCTGTTCAAAAACATCTATAGCAGCATCTTTTACAGCTTTTCCTGATGTCCTGTCAATCACATACAACTCTGTTACCGGGGCTCTTGAATTATAGATATAACTCAGATCAGAAACATGGAAAATAGCGAGGTTTACAAACTTGTTCTCACCATATTCGAATTCTTTGGTATTCGAAGCCAGCAGGATGTATTTTCCATAGGACAAGCCTTCAACCGGGAATTCGGTCCCGTGATAATTAAAATCCCCGGTCCCTGGCAAATCGATTTCCCAACTGCGGAATGATTCCAGTTTCTTAAGGAAATTTACTTTGGAATCACTGTTCTTTTTACTGTTGAATTCTTTCCATTGCTTATCATTCAATTTTGTAACCCTGAAAAACAAATGATCTACATTTCGATATTGCACATAAGCGAGGAAGTCATTCTTTGCCGGGACGACCTGTTCCATTTCAAGTTGGCAATATCGCTTGTTCAGCTTCAGCTGCTGAATAGCAACAACGTCAGCATACTCGCCTTTCGGAAAATTCTTTTTTGCTTTTTGTATCCACTGGTAGGCTTTTGAAAAGTTCTGTTCATATTTCTTATCGAAGGACGACCGGTAATATTCACCCTGTTGCAGGTAGTAATCGATGATCTTGCAATGAGCCATTTGTGCTGCCTTACTATCCGGGTCTTTTTCAATAAGATTTTTTAAGGCATTCAGATAAAATTCCTGCTTTCCATTTATGGTGGAATTCTGATATACATACTCGATACGTTCGAGATTTATCATTTCCTTTTGTTCGTCCTTATGAACTTCATTCAGTGCACGCTGGAATAAGGTCAGGGCTTTCCATGAATAGTCTCTTTCATCCGTCACAGTGAGCACCATTTTACGAAATTCCTCCAACGGAGAGAAGAGAGCGGGATCTGATAATGATGTAATATGCCCTGCAAGAGAAATAAAGGACTGGTCATTAATATAGTGTGTCAATGCCCTGTACAAAAGGAATTCATTGATATTCCCTGCAGCAACTGTATTCCTTTTTTTGGACTCACTCAAAATAATTTTAAAGTCATCGATATCTTTGTTTGAATTACCTTCCAAAGACCGTTCATAGTATGCAATTGATCTTTCCTGGATTTCTTCGAGTGAAAGTCCGGCAATTTCAGAAGCCTTTGCTTCATCGTATTCTGTTCTCTGGCTGAAACGATTGATATTCATCATTCCGTATTGCTGGTACAATTCTCCAATGATGGAATAACAAATCCGACTGGCATCCTGGTCTGAAATTTTGTTGATCTGATCTTCGAAATATTCAATATATGAAGCGGGGTCCCTGTCTTCAAACTGACTAGTCAGTTTCGAGCTATATATCAATGATTTGATAAGCTGGTCGCTGCGATTATCTGCAATCGCCTTTTCATAGATTTCCAATACTACATCATAGCCTGATTTGGGTAAATTCTGTTTTTCGAATTTTTCTACTTGTTCCCACAGTTTATCATAGTTATCGGAAGGAGTCGAAATCTGCATACAATCTGAGAGTAATGTTAATATTGTCAGTAATATATATTTCATGGACAAGACATTTTATAATAAGATGCCATTACAGGAATAAATACACTATTAAGAACGAATTAATTTCATTTATTTAACATCAAATCGCTGAATATTAACTTCATTTAACAATTGACCATCCTCAAACAGGTATTCATACAGATGGTTTGCAAAATAAGGTCCAAGAGAAGTGCCCTTCGTACCCAATCCATTAAAGATAATCAGCCGTTCATATAGTGGGTGTTTGCCGAGCAATGGACGTCTTCCTTTGACAGATGGTCTGACACCCGCCCTGTGTGTGTTGATCCTGTATTCAGCCATTAGAAGATCATCAAGTTTTTTTGTCCACTCTGCACTGAATTTTTCAGAAGGGAAATCGTCATCATATTTCCAGGCATATCCACCGCCTGACCATATCCTATTCTCCCCCATTGGTACCAGGAAGATTTCATCCCGAAGAATTTCCATTGGGATCAACCCATGTATTTCCAATTCAAATGATTCGCCTTTTGAAGGTTGGAAAGGCAGATAATTGAAAAATGGATTTTCAACTGCTTTATAGCCTTCACAAAATACAATATGACTAAACCGGGTATTATACAGGGAAAATTCATTCATTTCTGGTTTAAAGCTGAAATTAAAATCATCATCAATTAACATGTCTTTCTCTTGAAGAAAAAGACGATATGCCTTTATAAGTTCTGATACATTGACTTGCAATGCCTGTTTGATTCTACGATAAGCAAAACGTTGATTAACAAATCCAGTATATGATCCAGCTGAATCATTATCTGAAGCATATTCATTGTATCCCGGTCTGGATGTCGCTGTATTCCAGAGGTTTTCCTGGGATACATTTTGAAGTGATCTGATGACTTCCAGATGTGTTACCAGTTTTATGTCGAGTAAGCGTTCCAGCCCGCGATAGATCGGTTTTGCAAAATCAAGCAATTCATCGATCATCCAACTTTTGACATATCTTCTTCCCGTGATGGGATTGACGAGGCCAGCGGCAGCTAAAGTTGAGGAATTTGCATGATGGTTATCAACAACTTTATGTTCGATATTATGGGTTAAAAACTGGTAAGAAAGCAAAGTCCCTGCTAATCCCTGTCCCACGATCAATATTTGCTGAGGCTTGTCCAATTCAGAGGTTTTCGTATTCAGTTCTAAGCTTTTTGGTCAGACCGGCAAGAATGAGCTCATATGAGTGATCTACCAGTTCAAGGATCAGGCTATCATCCAGACCGGTCTCCAATTCGACTGTATTCCAGTGGTGTTTATTCATATGCCAGCCCGGGAATATTTGTTCATACCTTTCACGCAATTCAATACTGTATTCCGGGTCCGCTTTTAAATTGACCCGGGGATTTTCGTGTTCAAGCGGGAGTATTGCAAACATCTTACCCATCACTTTGAATACCAATGTATGTTCATCAAAAGGAAACGATTCTGTACTTGCTTTTTTTGAAAGACAATACTCCCTGAAGGTTTCAATATCCATTGGTTTTTATTTATGCTTATCCAGAAAATGGTGATAATAGTTCATCCTAAGATCATCATTTTCATCCAGTTTGTCACTATACAGACCACCCTGTATTCTTTGCCTGGAAGCTTCATACAATGTCACAGCACATGCGACACTGATATTGAGACTTTGCACCATACCATATTGAGGAATGAGAATGTTTCCGTGACAATATTTGAGGGCCATTTCTGAAACACCTTCATGTTCATTGCCAAATACATATGCGATCCGACCGATGTGATCTGTTTCATAAATGGACTTGCTTTCCTTGTCAAGGTGCGTCGCCAGGATTTTGTCATATTTCTGATTGACGGCTTCAAAACATGATTTGCAATCATCGAAATAATGGATATGCATCCATTTTTTTACACCGGTTGAACTTACTTTGAAGTGGCTCAATCTTTCCGGGGTTAGTCTTTCATCGGTGTACAGGACATAAATTTCCTGTATACCTACAGAGTCACATGTCCGGAGTACTGCACCTATGTTGTGAGGATCATGCACATTCTCAAGAACGACGGTCATTTCCTGCCGCGCAGCAGCTACACGCTTCAGTTTGTTATCTCGAGCTTCTGTTAACATGGAGACACATTCTATTCTTTACGGAAGTGATAATCTTTGAATGCCAGGATATATAGATGTTTATTCTGGTGATATTGTATTTCAGAAAAATCATCTGAAGCGCCATCATCCCTGAATACTTTCTGGACATTAAAGACAGTCTGGAGGAGGCTTGATTCATATTTGTCAAGAAAATAATGAAATCGCTTCCCGTAGTTAAACATATTTCTTCCAACGTACATCATCATATCATATCCTTTATACGCCTCTTCAGTTGGAAAATCATTGTAATTCTCAAAGTATAATGCCTTAAATTCCCTGATCATAGGATCTTCCCTGTCAACATATGATGATCTGCATATATGCATATTCAAATTGGCATAATGCTCAAACTTAATTTTGTCAGACTCCAGGAGAATTGGCATCCCATAGACAACAACATCCTTTAATCCTTTTTCGCCACTCATTTTACGAACACAATTGTAAACAAAATCTTCATCTTCGGAAAAGCTGTAATTGGGCAGTATAAATACAGAGGTCGTATCTTCAAAAAATATATTATCGAAAGCTTCCTCTCCAACTCTCAGAGAATCTTCGTCAACATAGAATTCGTTGAACGGTCGATCGTTATTATCATTATTCATTGCCGCTGCCAAACGCTGAATATATCTCATGGATGCCAGATCCTTGTTTTTCTTTCTGCCAAGAAGAAATACCTGTTCATCCTGGTATTTATTTTTTACATGTTCGACTATCCTGGCATAATGATCTCTTACACTTGGAATTAATTGGATGTAAAAAGGATTGTCTTTGGCAACGGAAGAACTTGATAGCCAGGGCGAAATAACCGGAATCTCATTGTTTTTGCCATAATTTGCGGTGATAGACAACTGGTCCCTGTTTCGAGGCCCGATGATCACATCAGCGTTTCTGCTTTTCTGTAATTTCTGATCGAAGTTTCCTGATTCCGCATCGAATACCTCGACATCCAGGTTGATGTTTTCTGTTTCCAATTGGGTAAGTGCCAGTTTTAATCCACTGTAATACTGAATCATCCGGCCGAGTTTTGAATCAGGATCATGATAATCATCTTCCCTGCTCCCGGCAACCTCGAAAGGAATGAGCAGACTGACCTTATAGCTATCTCTTTTTTCAAGATCAATATCTTCTATCCTTTTATCATAATCCCGGGTCCTGTCGACTTCCGTCCAGAATATTGTATCAATAGCAGACGACCCTTTTTTTACAGATTTGTCATTATCCTTTACAGTAGGTGTCATCACCTTTTGATCCGGTCTGGATACCCGTTTTGTACCACCACAAGACGAGATAAGAATCACAGTTAAAGCAATTAGGATTGCCTTGAACTTATTCCCACTCAATTGTAGCCGGCGGTTTTGTACTGATGTCATATACTACTCTGTTAATTCCCCTGACTTGATTAATAATCTCATTTGAGATTTCTCCTAATAGTTCATATGGTAGTTGGGTCCAGTTTGCAGTCATTCCATCTCTTGAATTTACTGCCCTGAGCGCCACAGTATATTCGTATGTCCTTTCATCACCCATTACTCCAACGGACTTGACAGGTAATAAAATTGTTCCGGCCTGCCATACTTTATCATACCAACCGCTACTTTTCAGTTTGCTGATAAAGATATGATCTGCTTCCTGATTCAATTTAAGCTTTTCTCTTGTAATTTCACCGAGGATCCGAATGCCCATGCCAGGCCCCGGAAAAGGATGTCGGTGAACAAATGAATCGGTCAGACCAAGATTAAAACCTACAGTTCTGACTTCGTCTTTAAACAATGTCTTGAGCGGCTCAACTATTTTCAATTTCAGCTTTTCCGGTAATCCACCGACATTGTGATGAGATTTTATAGTTGCCGAAGGCCCTTTGACAGAAATAGATTCGATCACATCCGGATAGATCGTGCCCTGGGCCAACCAATCGACACCTGTCATTTCGTGGGCCACTCTTTCAAATACCTCAATAAATACTCTACCGATGACCTTTCTTTTCTTTTCAGGATCGCTGACACCTTCAAGTGCAGTCAAAAATTCCTCCGAGGCATCTACACCACGCACATTTAACCCAAGGACTTTGTAAGTATCGAGTACCTGTTCGAACTCATATTTTCTTAACAAGCCATTATTAACAAAAATGCCATAGAGGTTTTTTCCGATTGCACGATGCAAAAGCATGGCTGCAACAGTAGAGTCAACACCACCAGACAAACCTAATATTACTTTATCATTTCCCAGTTTGAGCTTGAGTTCAGCTACTGTAGATTCTATAAATGAAGCTGGTGTCCAGTCTCTGGAAAAGGATGCTATTCTGGTGACAAAATTATCCATGATATGCTTTCCTTCCAGGGAATGTGTGACTTCCGGATGGAATTGTAAACCATAGAATTCATTATTAAAATATCCTTCTTTTGATCTGAATATTGCAATTGGAATAGAGTTCGTGCCTGCCAAAACTTCGAACGCATCAGGAAGTTCAAGAATTGTATCAGCATGTGACATCCAAACCTGGGAATGCTGTATAACCCCATCAAGTAATTTGTCTTCCAGGAAAAGGTCAACATGAGCTTTCCCATATTCACGTTTGTTAGATTTTTCAACACGGCCACCAAATTGTTTGGCTGCCAATTGTGCACCATAACAAATTGCCAGGACCGGGTGATGTTCCAGGATATTCGCGATATCTACATCCAGGTTTTCCGGACCATTAACCGAAAAGGGACTTCCTGAGAGAACAAAGGCCTTGATATGTGGGTCTGTAAGATCAATTTTATCATTATAAGGGTGTATTTCAGAATACACATTCAGTTCTCTCAATCGTCTGGCGATCAATTGAGTATACTGAGAACCAAAATCCAGGATGATTATTTTTTCCATAAAAGCCCAAATATACTAATACATTGGTGCTACATTATAAAAATGACTATATGTTTTTGATGTGTTTGGAGGGAAGTTGAATGAAATGAGTTAGAATTATGCGCTTGATCATGAAGCATTGGCATTGCCGGTAATTTGAACAGAGAAATTTAGCAATTCAATAGCCAATGGGTTTAAACCGTTGGTATAGTAATTCTATGATAAAATAATTTTCCTGGTTCCCGAAATGAAGATTTATTGAAAAGTAATCTCTACATACTCAGACAATTCTCCTGCGGCGGTAAAGCTTGTGAAAATCAAGTTACTCGGTACACCATTTACTTCAAGAAAGGATTTACAGGCGTCTAGTCTATTCGCAACAAGGCGTTGACTGGATGTATCTCCAAGTGTGTACCATGCTTTCAATGAAACTGTACGCGCTTCTCCTGATTTTACAGTTTGTGCATATTTTTTAAGAGCAGTCATCGTATTATCTGTCAGTGTAGCCATATTCTCATTAAAATAAAGTGCATTTTCAGCTACTAAAGGCAATGGTTCAAAAGTTTCAATTTCAGATTCAGCACCCTGATAAGCTTCCCGTTCAGATAATGGCATCGTCTTTTTAAAGATATCAGATTTGGGTTTGATATATCCCCGCATATAATTGGGAAGTTCACCACGGATGGCCACAATTTTTGATCCTTCTAATTCAACCTTGGTCGCATTCCCGTTTACAAGGATTACTTTTTCCTGAGTATACGAAAAACTGATACTCAGAAATACGAAAAGATTTATTAACTGATATCTGAACATGGGTATAATTTTAAATGAATTACAAGTCAATGAATAAACATTCTAACTCATTCTCGGGTTCAATTTAGTTTACTTTAAACAAAATTGCGCCTAAATACAAAACTTATCAAGGGATTGTAGATATCAAAACGTTTAAAACTGGCCTGTTGTTGCCTGATTGGCTGGTTCGTGTATATGATTATTCCTGGAGTCCTCTTCCTTCTTTGATCAATTTCCCTTTTGAATCAAGATCCTTCATCAACTTGTCAAGGATACCATTAATGAACTCTTTACTTTTTGCAGTGCTATAATTTTTTGCCAGATCGACATATTCATTCAATGTTACTTTTCCAGGTATAGTAGGAAAATGCAGCATTTCACACAATGCCATTCTCAACAATATTGTATCTACAACTGCCAGGCGCTCATGGTCCCAGTTCTCAAGAACAGGAATGATATAATTCAAAAGCTCCTGCCTGTTCTTAATTGATTTTTCCAACAGGTTCTGCCCGAAATCCTTCACTGTTTCATCTTCTGGAAAGAAATTATTAAATGACTCATTATCAGGGCTAGGAAGGGATTTCAGGTACTTTTTAATCGCGCCTACCACAAGAGATTTGTCATCAAGCCAATTATAATAAGCATCCTCCAGGGTTTCATTGAAGAATTCATTTTGTCTGCAAAAACGATAAAGTTCCAACAACAATTCTATATGATCCTGTCTTGTATTACCATCTGCGATATAATTCTTATAATGATCTGATTTAGCAAATGCCTCGTAAATTTTCCTGGTATAGTCTTCGTTGACCATATCACTGAATCCCAGAGATTTGAATTTCTTTTGAAGAGACTTGTTATTCACGACATTCTGGATAAGATCATTGGTATGTACCTTGTCTGTAAAAGATTTATCGTAATCTGAGGGTAGATGCTTGGAGTTACGTTTTTCCAGGTCTTTCTCTGCGTTTTCGGTTATCCTGGTTAGCACGTAGATACTAAAAAGAAACAATTCATAGCTTTTATTGATGCCATGCTTATATGAATTAAACAAATCCCTATCATTCAGAGAATCATCCCGGTCTTTGGAATAAAGGAGTTGCATGACTTTAATACGTACACTTCTTCTGCTAAGCATTGAACACAAACATTTTTATGTAATGGGTGGTATCGCTGTGGGTACAAATAAAAGACTTTTCTATAAAAGACACTATTATTTATCCCGTTAATTCAAATTTAGTATTAATAATATTACTAATGTTTAAATATATGGTTTATTAACGTATAAAGAGTACGTTTTGTCATATCGAATCTATGTTAAAGTCATGTTTTTATACTTCTTCTCATACTTCGTTTTGAATCGCTCAATCAAGGCCCTGATACTCGGATAAATATCTTCTGTATTGGTTTCCAGGAAGTTAACAGGCATCCATCTGGCCTCAGTAATATTTTCTTCTTCCTGGGGTATCAAGTCCTGATCCGGCGCTGTCATATAATACCAATGGGATATTTTCAACACACGCTTCCCCTTGGATGTCCTGTAGGTATGACGTGTACGACTAAACTTCTTATGCCTTTTAAGGTTGGATATTCCCGTTTCTTCTTCCACTTCTCTTGATGCGGCGTCTTTCTTTTTTTCTCCTTCATCAAGCTTGCCTTTTGGCAGATCCAGCAATCCTAATCTTTTAATAACCAAAATCTCTTCTTTTTCATTTAAAACAATACCACCGGCTGCATGAACGATAACGAAAAGAGACTTAAAATCATCTTTGAGTTTGTCGAGGTCCTGGTAATGAATAATAACTTCATCAAAGCGATCTGTTTTTTCCAGCATATCAATATATGCCAGCAACATTTTCTTGTTTCCGGAATATGGCGCAATGACCTGATTGATATCCTGAACTTTCGGTTTTAATTTTGCCGAGTCTGCCAGAAGTAAAACATTGTCATTTATGTATATTTTGTACATTTGAAATCTTAATTAATTAGATGAGTACGATTGCATCCCAGTCGGCACAATTGCTTCTGGAAATAAAGGCGATAAGATTAAATCCAGGAAATCCATTCACTTGGGCTTCAGGATTACGATCTCCGATCTATTGCGACAACCGCATATTGCTTTCATATCCCAAAATTAGAGATTTTATCAAGAAGGCATTAGCAGATAAAACAAAAGCTTTTCGGGAATTTGATGTTATTGCAGGTGTAGCCACTGCAGGTATTGCACATGGCGCCTTATTGGCAGATGCACTTGAGAAGCCTTTTGTATATGTCCGATCAAAAGCCAAAGCACATGGACGCCAGAATATGATTGAAGGAGAATTACAGGAAGGTGCCCGGGTTCTGGTCGTTGAAGACCTGATATCAACAGGAATGAGCAGTCTGGCAGCTTGTGATGCATTACAGGAGGCTGGTGCTGATATTGTTGGGGTACTCGCCATATTTACATATGGTTTTGATATTTCAAAGCAACGTTTTTCAGACAGGAAAATACCCCTGGATACCTTGACCAATTACAGGAACCTGATTTATGAAGCGTTAGAAAAGAATTATATCAGCGAGAAAGAAAAATATATCTTGCAGGATTGGAATAAGGATCCCAAAAAATGGGATGAAGAATACAAACTAAAAATCGATTAGTGCATATGAAGGTCATAACCAAAGCATCAGAAAAATTTTTATACAGTTATTTAAACGCTACCTCTCCAACAGGATTTGAGGCAGAGGGTCAGAAAGTTTGGCTTGACTATATCAAAAAGTTTGTTGACGAAACTGAACTTGACACTTATGGGACAGCTTATGGGATCATCAATCCCGGTCAGGATTATAAAGTGGTCATTGAAGCCCATGCTGATGAGATTTCCTGGTTTGTTAATTATATTTCCAAAGAAGGGTATATCAATGTTATCAGGAATGGTGGTTCCGATCATGTGATAGCACCTTCGATGCGAGTAAATATTCATACTGAAAACGGACCTGTCAAGGGTGTATTCGGGTGGCCGGCCATTCATGTTAGGCGCGGAAAAGATGCGAACCTTGCTCCATCATTAAAAAATATATTTATTGATGTAGGTGCCAAGAATAAAGAAGAAGTGGACAAACTCGGAATACATGTAGGCTGTGTTGTAACTTTTGAAGCGGAACTGGACAAACTAAATGGCAATTATTATTTTGGGAAAGCTCTGGATAATAAGATGGGAGGATTCTGTATTGCAGAAGTTGCCAGGCTCCTTCATAAAAGCAAAAAGCAACTTCCATACAGCCTTTACATTGTCAATGCTGTACAGGAAGAGATCGGCTTGAGAGGCGCTGAAATGATCGCCCACAGAATCAAACCGGATGTAGCTATAGTTACGGATGTGACGCATGATACATCTTCACCACTGATGAAAGCCAAAGAACAGGGTGATATGAAATCAGGTGAAGGTCCGGTGCTGACTTACGCACCTGCAGTACATAATAAGTTGCTGAAGTTAATCATTGAAACCGCAGATAAAAACAAGATACCGTTTCAGCGATCGGCTTCTTCACGGTCGACAGGTACGGATACCGATGCATTTGCTTATTCCAACCAGGGTGTACCTTCAGCGTTAATTTCACTGCCTTTAAAATATATGCATACGACTGTCGAGATGGCACATCAGGAAGACATTGAAAGCGTAACGAACCTGATCTATCAATCTTTACTTGCCATAGAAAAGAACCATAATTTCAAATACTTTTAGAATGTGAAAGCATTCTTCAAGTCTTTTCTTGACCTTTTTATTTACAGTAGTTTCCTGATTGCACTCGGTGTGAC
>JAHHJO010000053.1:0-7799 GCA_018680275.1 Bacteroidia bacterium | reverse complement strand
TTGAGGATCTTATTGCGATGAATGCTTTATATCGCCCGGGCCCTCTTCAGTATATTCCTGAATTTATTGCAAGAAAGCATGGAAGGCAGAAAATTGTGTTTGATCTGCCTGAAATGGAGGATTACCTTGCTGAAACATATGGGATTACAGTTTACCAGGAACAGGTGATGCTCCTTTCCCAAAAATTGGCCGGATTTTCAAAAGGTGAAGCTGATCAGTTGAGGAAAGCCATGGGTAAGAAAAAGAAGAAGATCATTGACGGGATGTATCCTGACTTCCTCAAGGGATGTGAGAAAAATGGTCACCCCGTCAAGATTGTAGAAAAAATATGGAAAGACTGGGAAGCATTTGCATCATACGCATTTAACAAATCTCATTCTACATGTTATGCCTATATCGCTTTCCAAACGGCGTACCTCAAATCACATTATCCGGCAGAATTCATGACTGCTGTCTTGAACCACAATAAATCAGATACTTCGAAACTAAATTTCTTCCTCCGGGAATGCAAGAGAATGAAACTAAGTGTTTTTGGTCCTGATATAAATCAAAGCGGCATCAATTTTACGGTAAACAAAAAAGGGGAGATCCGTTTCGGATTGTCAGCTTTAAAAGGATTGGGAGAAGGGCCGGCAGAAGAGATTATCAGGGAAAGAGATGAAGCAAGTTTTGAATCGATAACAGACCTTGTAAAAAGAGTAAACCTGAGGGTACTGAATAAAAAATCCATGGAAAGCCTTGCATATGGTGGTGCCCTTGATTCACTTGGGGTTTTAAGAGCTCAGTATTTCACACCTACAGATAACTATGATTCTTTTCTCGAACATTTGCTCAAGTTTGGAAATGGATATCAATCCCAGAAAAATTCTTCCCAGGCATCTCTTTTTGGTGACCTGACGGACCAGATGCTGGTGGAACCTAAAGCGCCCGAAAGTAATGACTGGATCAAAACCTTCAAACTTGAAAAAGAAAAGGAGGTAACCGGCATCTACATCAGTGGTCATCCACTGGACGATTACAAAATGGAACTGGAAAATTATACCAATTGTACCCTGGAGACAGCTTCGGCAGTTATTGGTTCTACCTTGAAGATGGCGGGAATTATCGCGCATGTTCAGCATGGAGTCTCTCAGAAAAACGGCTTGGGCTATGCAAGACTGACCTTACAGGATTACATTTCTTCTTTTGACATGGGTGTGTATAATGAAGATTATGAAAAATATAAGGATTTGCTTACAGAAGGACAAGTTCTATATGTGGTTGGAAAATACCAGACATACAGGTTTTCAGACAGGCCATTTTTCAAGCTTCAGGATATCAGATTGTTGGCTTCTGTAAGCCAGGATCTTACAAAATCACTAACTGTCAGGGTTCCACTTGAACAAATAGACAATCATTTCATTGATAAATTGGTTAATATATGTGAATCACATAAAGGAACGCATCATTTAAAAATGATGGTGATGGATGTTGAAGATGAATTAAATATGGATTTTAATATTTCAAAATACAAAGTAGATGTAGATTCAAGGCTGATCGAGGAAATCCGGGGTCTGGGCTTGAGTTATAAAGTCAATTAAACTTAATCTTTTAAAATTGAATGCTATCACTGAAAATATATTTCTAACATTCAAGTTATTTCTATTATCAGGACTTTTGTTTTGTAACACCGAATCCTATTCTCAATCCTGGCAATTATCGGATTTGAATATTATTGAGGATTTTGAGGATATGGCCGACATTTTTGAATACGACAATGATACGACCTACCTGGTTAATTTTTGGGCTACATGGTGTGGTCCTTGTGTTAAGGAACTACCTTATATAGAGGAAGTCAAAAGCAAATTATCAGATGAGAAATTTAAATTGATTTATGTAAGCCTGGATTTTAAAAAGCATATAGAGACCAGACTCTTACCATTTTTAGACACGCATAAGATGACTTCAGAAATGTATGTTTTGTTGGATTCGGATGCAAATAGCTGGATTGACAAGGTGGATTCAGGGTGGTCGGGTTCAATACCTTTTTCAGTTGTATATAAAGGAGAAGAAAAACATACATTTGAACAGCAATTTCATAGTACAGAAGAATTATTAAATATTATTAAACCTCTAATACATTAAAATATGAGACTAACTTATTCGCTTAGCCTGATTATTTCAGGACTTGCTTTTTTTGCATTTACAATTATTGGTGATGGATATAAAGTGGGAGATACCGCTACAGATTTTAGTTTGAAAGGCGTAGATGGAAAAATGGTATCGCTGACCGATTTCCCGGATGCCAAAGGATTCATCATAACATTTACATGTAACCACTGTCCATATGCAGTATTATATGAAGATCGCCTTATTGAATTGCACAACAAATTTGCACCACAGGGTTATCCTGTCATCGCGATAAATCCAAATGATCCTGAAGTACAGCCGGCTGACAGCTATGAAGCAATGCAAAAACGTGCGGAAGAAAAAGCGTTTCCGTTCCCTTACCTGTTTGATGAAGGACAAAATATTTACCCTCAGTATGGCGCAACTAAAACACCACATATTTTCCTTTTAAACAAGGATAAGGTTGTAAAATATATCGGAGCTATTGATGATAATCCAAGGAATCCGGATGATGTAAAAGTAAACTACGTAGAAAATGCGATAGGGGCTATTGAGAATGGTGAAAAACCTGATCCTGACTTTACAAAAGCAATCGGGTGTTCTATTAAAACTAAGAGTTGATGCATTCAACAAGACTACTGACATTGATCAAACTATTGGCATTTTTATTAATACTTGCCTCCTGCCAGTCCAATACGAATAAATCAGATCTGGCAGATATGGACTTGATGAAATATGGCTTACCCATAAAGATCAAAGCACCTGTTGATGCGCAAGTTGAGGCCAGCGACCTAGGATTTGTTAAAGATGTAACTGTAAAAGGTGATGAAAATTTCTATTTGCAGATTACAGGTGGTATGGCGACCACAACAGATTCCGGCAAAATAAAGGATGAGCACCTGGAAGAAGTCCGGGACAATGAATTTTTTGATGAGCTGCTCAAGGAAGAAGATCACGGTTTTATTTTCAGGAAAAAAATTACTGAAGAACTTATTAACCATGATTTTCGGTTTGTCAGGATTCAGGGTGATATGGAATATATATTCCAGGTCGGTTTGATCGGAAACTATAGTGAAAAGGACGTTGAAAGAATGTACAACGCGGTGAAATAAAAAAAGGGAAGTAAAACGCTTCCCTTTTTAAGTTTTTTGCAATAATCTATCACTATAGATTAGCAAAATGATTATTGCTATACTGAATATAAGCATGGGATGTGGGTATATAATTTGCTAATGTTTTGAATCAAGTACTAAGCAACTTAATTCCAACACATTATAAATTATAAAAATTGTGCCATTAAATCAAGTCAGAACTTGAGCTTTACCCCATTTTCCTTCAACCAGAGTTCTTTTTGCCTGTATCCAGGCATAATTTTCTTGACAATTGACCAGAATTCAGGTGAATGATTCATCTCCCTTAGATGTGCCAGCTCATGGATTATGACATAATCAACGATATCCTGGGGTGCCATTAACAGACGACTCGATAGATTTATATTTTTCTTGCTTGAGCAAGAGCCCCAATTGGAAACATTGTATTTCATCCTGACCCGGCCAATATTTTCATTGAAATGCAAACTGTTGAAGTAATGGACACGTTCTTCAATTTCCGGAAGGAAATAGGCAGATAATAATCTTGATAATAAACGTTCAATCATGGATCCCTTTTTCTGAGGCGTCAGCGTATTTGGAGCATTTATTATTATAATATCGCCATCAATTTTCCCGGACATTGTTTTCCTGTAGCTTTCAGATAGGCTCAAAATAAATGTATGTCCACGAATTTCTATGGATTCTCCGGTCCGATATAATCTGGTCCTGAACCTATCAAGGATTTTTTTATCATCTTGAACTTTTTCCAGGATCCAGCTTCTAAGTTTTTCGATTTCTGATTTTTGCATTTTTGATGAAAAAAATGCAGGAATGGTCAGATTGATCTGCTTTTTTGAAATGGAATACCTGATTCCATTTTTCCAGCGTCTTTTGATACGCAGTGGAATCTCGACATCATTAACCGAAATAAAATCAGCCATTAGCCATGGCTTTGTTCCATGTGCTTCATTACAGAAGTCAGCACTTTTATGCTGTCAAGTTCCATAGCATTATATATTGAAGCTCTGAATCCTCCTACGGACCTGTGCCCTTTAATTCCCATTATTCCGGCTTCATCACAGAGATCTAGAAATACCTGGTTTAGTTTGTCATCCTTCAATAAAAATGTAGCATTCATGTAAGATTGATCTTGTGGGTTGACAGTAGGAACAAATAGTGGATTGCGATCGATCTCATCATACAGCATTTTTGCTTTTTCTGTGTTTCGTTTTTCCATGGCATCCACACCCCCTTTCTCCAGGATCCAGTCCAGTGTCAGCATGGTCACATAAATCGGGAAAACAGGCGGTGTATTGAAACTGGATTTTTTATCGATGTGTGTCTGGTAGTTCAGCATGGTAGGAAGATCGCGTCCAGATTTACCGATTAGATCCTTTCGGACTATGACAAGTGTCATACCTGCCGGGCCTACATTCTTTTGCGCTCCTGCATATATTAACCCAAATTTTTCAACAGGGATATTCCTGCTGAATATGTCTGAACTCATATCACAGACAATGGGACAGTGGCATTCAGGCCAATTCCGAACCTGTGTTCCAAAGATCGTATTATTGCTTGTCATGTGGAAATACCTGGCATGTCCTGGAATACTATAGTTGCTTGGTATATAATTATAGTTTTGATCTCCAGAACTGGCCACGACTTCTACATTGGTGAGTTTCTTTGCTTCTTTGATGGATTTGGTGGACCATGTTCCTGTATCCAGGAAAGCAACAGTATCTTCTTTAGCTGCGAGGTTCATGGCTGACATATAGAACTGGGAGCTGGCTCCTCCGGTAAGGAATAATACAGCCATATCATCGTTCAGTCCGAAAAGTTGTCGAACATTTGATTCGGTTTTATCAAGTATATCAACAAAGTGGGTGCTTCGGTGAGAAATTTCCATCAGAGATAGTCCAATTCCCTCATATTCCATTGCTGATTCTGAGGCCTTCCTTTTAACAGATTCAGGAAGAATGGCAGGACCTGCATAAAAGTTATGTTTTTTCATATCGGAATTATTCATATGTGACACAATATTACTACATAATTTATTGTATATAAACTATCAGTTTTTATTTCTTAGTTAATATCCTTTCCGACTATTATGGTTTAAATATTTGGCTATTTTTGAAAAAAAAACAACATGGACATTTCCCTTATAACAGAACAGTTTCAAACCAAGGCATCAAATATTGGTGCACTGGGTGCTACTTTTAAGTTCGTAATCGATGATCAGGCAATTTTTATCGATGGTTCTGGTGATGAGAATGTGGTAAGCAATAAGGATGAAGAAGCAGACTGTACCGTTACAACAAGCGTTGAAACGCTTCAACAATTGAGAGATGGTGATTTAAACCCGATGATGGCTGTCATGGGGGGAAAGATTAAGATTAAGGGCGATATGGGATTAGCTATGAAACTCCAATCATTAATCTAAATTGCTTTAAATGCACAAACATCTGATCAGAATACTATTTACGGGACTAGTTATGCTTAGCATGATTCCGCTATTTTCCCAGGAGGTTTATTTTCAAAGACTATTTACAAGCCTTGATCGTCAAACTATCAATTATGGATGCGAACCGACTGAAGACGGAGGATTTTATTTGCTGAACTTTTTCAGTGATGACACCGAAATGCGTTTTGGTCTGAATATCTCAAAGCACGATAAGAAAGGAAATCTCGTCTGGACAAATGATTATGAATTGGAGACTGCTATTTATGGGGTAGATTTCAGAAGAGTAGATATGGTGAATACCGGGAGAGATACACTGGTCGTTTCAGGGCTCCGCTTTCCGGATGAAAATGGAAGCGATGGGAACTATATGCTTAAAATTGAACCGGGGACTGGTGAAACCGTCTATTCCGGACTTATTACAAACAGGAGTGGTGTATCCGGACCTGCATTCTGGCCAAAACTTATTAACGGATTTCATGAAGAACTGAATTATCTAGGCAGTCACATTGCTTTTGATTCAACGTTCAGGCTTCATCTTGAGAAGATTAACCAAAACAACGATTCTATTTCCAGCAAGTCATTTACGGCCATTGATGAAGATGGCTTCCCCGTTTTAACCGCATTGCTTGATGCGACAAATTCGATGGATTCATCCAGCCTTGTCGTTTCCTGCATCTCAAGTCCCGATGAATTACTTGAAAGTGTTGGACTCCTGACGATTGATTCGTCTTCAAATATCACCTCTGCCCACAAGTATTCCATAGATTCGATTATGTACCAGGGCATGCAGGTATTCGGAATGGATGCTACCAGAGATACAGGGATCGTCATGACAGGATCATATGTTGATGTTGTTACCAATAATACAACAGGGTTCGTTTTTAAAACAGATTCATTGGGTCAGGTGGTCTGGTCAAAGAATATTGGTTCACTGACGCCATTTTCAATTTCAATACCAAATTCATGTCTGTACACTTCAGGAGATGAAATCCTGGTCATGGGTAAATCAGCAGATTTATTCACCGGGGAACTCAGTGATTTTGCAATATTTCTGGATGATGAAGGAAATGTCCTCAGACAGAAGTTATACAGTAGCGAAAATTCATTTTTCCTTGATTTATCTGTCGGGTTGGTATTATTAGCGGGGGAATTGCAAAACTCTCCTGATGGCTCGATTCTTTATTCTACGACAGGAATAGATCTTGAAAATGGATTGGTTTTAAGTCCATTAGGGATTAAAATGGATCAGGAAGGAGCGGCAGTCTGTGAAGATACTCTGAATGTAGAATTGCTTACAGATATATCCATTATCAGGGATACACTGATCATGGTAGAAGACAATGTTGTCGATCGCGATACAATAACAGTCGACATTGTTCCTTTCAATGATTATGATTTACCAATATTGACATTGCTGGACACATTTTTCTGTCCACAGGACCCTGTGATGGCTACCCTTAATGCCACATTGGAGAATGCAACCAGTTACTTATGGAGTACCGGAGATACGACACCGACACTTTTTGTAACAGAAGAAGGTGAATACCAGGTTACGGTAACTCTTGACGACAGGATTTGCTATATGCTTTGCGATACATCTAATATTTCAGTCCGCGATTTTCCTGAAGCAAATATAAGTCCTGATTTATCAGTGCCTTGCCAGGTGACACTTGCCGCCACATCTACGACTGATATTGCCCTGGCTGTATGGTCTACAGGAGACACAATCAATAACCTGGTGGTAACTGAGCCGGGAGATTATTCTGTGACAATCACAGATAGTTGTGATAACCAGGCACAAGCTTCAATTACTATTGGTCCCGCTGTGTTTACACCGGTAATTGATTTTACCCTCGATGATTCCCGCTTATGCGAATTTGGAGAGTTATTATTGACTGCCACATCGACTATTCCGGCGGCAGCATACCAATGGAGTACTGGAGAAACAACCGAGACAATTACTGTCAGTACACCGGGAGATTATTCTGTCACCGTCACTGACATTTGTGGTGAAACGGGCGAGGCGAGTATCTCGTTTGATGAAGACAGCTTTGTACTGGAACTTGAGGTAGGAATTAATCGGGATTATTCGAGATTATGCGAATTTGCAGAAATGAGACTCTGGGCTGAAGCGTCAA
>JAHHJO010000425.1:0-2924 GCA_018680275.1 Bacteroidia bacterium | reverse complement strand
GGTCTTAATCGCTGAATCTATATCCTCAGCATGAATACCAACAGCAGCCCTCATAAGAAGGTGTTGCGGTCTTTCAACAACTTTACCGTTCATTCTCAGGAGATATGAACGCTCCAGTGTTTTAAATCCGAAATAATCGAAACTGTAATCCCTGTCATAAATAATAGCAGAATCCAGCCTGTCGGCATTATCTTCTATAATCTTGATATACTTTTCAGATATCAAGCCTGCCTTATCTCCAGTTTTCGGATCAATATATTCATACAGATCACGCATGGTTTCCGAAAATGATTTTTTTGTATTCTTGTGAAGATTGGATATTGCTATCCTCGCTGCCAGAATCGCATATTCCGGATGTTCGGTAGCCAATGAAGCTGCTGTTTCAGCAGCAAGATTATCCAGATCAGAGGTTGTCACACCATCGAACAAGCCCTGGATAACTTTCTTTGAAATTTCTATATGATCAATATAATCTTTGTGTAATCCGTAACACAATTTTTTAACTCTGGCAGTAATTTTATCGAAACTGACGTCCTGACGCCTGCCATTTCTTTTTACAACTTGCATAGGTTGAATAATAATTTAGAGATTAAAAAAGATCTCAGTCTGGGTTTAAAAGGTTTTCAGGAATTTGGTTAGGGACGAGGGTTCAGGCTGTACTAGAAGTCCTCATCAAGTGAAAACACTTGTTTGTCCTTCTCTGCCATCACGCCGGCTTTCTGGTAGTCTCCCACCCTCTTTTCAAAAAAGTTGGTTTTCCCCTGCAATGAAATTAATTCCATCCACGGGAATGGATTTTCAGAATTGTAGACCTTAGGATTACCAAGAGATACAAGTAGTCTGTCAGCGACAAATTCTATGTATTGACACATCATGTCAGCATTCATACCGATCAATCTTACGGGAATGGCATCCGAGACGAATTCCTTTTCAATCTCGACCGCATCACAGATAATTTCTTTGATCGTATCCTTGCTCAGTTTGTTTTGAATATGGTCATTATATAACAGACAAGCGAAGTCACAATGCATGCCTTCGTCTCTTGAAATCAGTTCATTTGAAAAGGATAATCCGGGCATCAATCCACGTTTCTTTAACCAGAATATGGAACAAAATGATCCGGAAAAGAAAATTCCTTCTACCCCAGCCAATGCAATCAGCCTTTCAGCAAAAGTCGCATTGTCAATCCACCTCAGTGCCCAATCAGCTTTTTTCTTGACGCATTCAAGGTTATCAATAGCCTTGAGTAAATAATCTTTATCCTTGGTATCTTTTATATAAGTATCGATTAACAGGGAATATGTTTCAGAATGAATATTTTCCATCATGATCTGAAATCCATAAAAGAATTTGGCTTCGGTATATTGTACCTCATTGACCATATTCTCTGCAAGGTTTTCATTCACGATTCCATCACTTGCAGCGAAGAATGCCAACACATGTTTTATGAAATGTTTTTCATCATCATTTAACCGGTTTTCCCAATCTGACAAATCCTGGTGCAGATCAATTTCTTCTGCAGTCCAGAAACTGGCCTCAGATTTTTTATAAAAAGACCAGATGTCATCATGTTCAATAGGAAATAATACAAATCTGTTGGGGTTCTCTTCAAGTAATGGTTCTCTGAATTTTGTCATATCACTCTACTGTTATTATATAGTTTTAGCTTTGCTAAACAAATTAATGAAAATTATATATATAAAAAACAATAATATCAAAAATGTGTGAGAGATATATGCAGGAATTTTTATATTAAAATTCTTGTATATATGTACTATGTTGTTTTACTAGGTTTTATGTAACTTTCTCGACTGAAGCCGAATGATTCTCACGAATTGATACTCTTGCCAAATCCGACTACAAATTAAATAAGAAAATTTTATAATATGTGTTTCTAGTTATCAACAGGTGTTGAAAACTCTTTGAAATCATATTCGGAAAAAAGATTATATGATATAACTATCTGAACCTGTTAGATTTACCTAAAAACAGTATCAGGAGGAAACCAAGAACAACTGAAAAAACCAACAAAAAAACAAATGCATATTTGCTATTGGCGAGCGGAAGATAATCCAGGTTCATTCCGTAAAAGCTGGCAACCAGGGTTGGCACCATCAAGATTATCGTAATGATCGTCAACCTGTGAATAAATGTATTCAGGTTATTCGATATAATTGAAGCATAAGCCTCCATCGTTCCTGAGAGGATATTTGTATATACATTGGACATTTCAAGGGCCTGCCCATTATCAATGATAATATCCTCAAACAGATCATCGTGAGGTTCCTGGTCACGTATCCTTAGAAAATCGGTACGTTTCATTTTCATCATCAATAAATCATTCGCACTCAACGAGTTTACAAAATACACCAGGCTCTTTTCTATTTTCAATAATTGCCTTAGCTCTTTATTCCTGCTTGAATCGTACAATTCCTGTTCTATGAGATTCCTTTTCAGATTCAGACGCTTTAGACATTCAAGAAACCAGAGTACATTCTGTTCGAAAATCAAAAGCACAAATAAGGATGGTTCAGATGGAATGAAACTGCGGAACCTGTAGTTCAGGATACGTTCGATAATCGGATTATCAGGTTGTGATACCGTAATGACTTTTTTGTCAACCAATATAATACCAGTAGGAATAGTCACATAAATGGCTTCATTCTCCTTCATGGTCTGATTGATGGTAGGCGTATTGATCAGGATAAGCTTACCCTCATCTTCAATTTCATAACGTGACCGTTCATCAATATCCAATGAATCCTGGATGAAATCGACAGGGACACTAAACCTGTCCGCATAAGACTCTATGGTTTCTTCGTTAAAAGGTGGACATAGATGTATCCAGTGGGCATCTTCCATCGAACTCACTTCCTCGACTACCTTTCCCTGAAATTTGTAACACTGAATCATTATCGTCCATT
>JAHHJO010000068.1:0-3543 GCA_018680275.1 Bacteroidia bacterium | reverse complement strand
ATATAAATCCTTATCCAATAATGCAGTGAAATTATTATCAACTCAATTGAAGATTTCATCAAGGTCCAGGCCACCGAGGTTTCCTGAACTCATAATCAATATAACATCATACGCCTCGATAGTGTTTAACAGGCGTGGTTTAAGTATTTCCGCACTGTTGATTATTTGAAGATTTGGATGATTAAAAGACTGGTGAACAGTTCTGATATCCAGGGATGGCATCTTTTTCATTTCAAGCGCATGTGGGTCAAAATAGACAAGACCACTATCCAAAGAATTCATGGTATTTCTGTACTGATCGATAAATGATTGATCCAGGCTACTGAAAGTATGCAGTTCCAGTATTCCGAATATCCTGCTTTTGCTGTATTTACTTCTTATTGCTTCACAACTGGCTTTACATTTGGAAGGGGCATGTGCAAAATCACGATAAACTATCACTCCATCTTTCTCATATAATTTTTCCAATCGTTTGGCTGCGCCTTTGAAACTCTTTATGGCACTGAAAAACTTATGATCATCAATACCCAGTGAACTACAAACATGATAGGCTGCTTTCAGATTTGACATATTATGTTTACCGAATACCTGGACTGGATATTTATGACTTCTGAAAATTATATTCCCTTCCCTATCAGATTCAAAATGGAGGTAGGCATGCTTTTGACAATCATGTGCACCATCAACCATCATTTTGAGCAATTCATCATCATTCTGATCAAAATAACAGATACTATCTTCAGGCATCAGATTTAAAAAATCTGAAAATACCTTAATATATGAATCATAGGTTTTGTATATGTTTATATGATCCCATGCGACTCCTGTAATTACGGCAACGTCTGGATTATAATGCAACATTTTTGCTCTGTCATCAAGACAGGAGGATGGATATTCATCCCCTTCTACGACCATAATATCTGCATTTGAAATTTTAACCATTTTTTCAAATCCATCCAGATTTGCACCGACCAGGTAGTCAAAGTCAAAACCTTCTTTTTGAAGGACATGCATAATCATGGAAGTGGTGGTTGTTTTACCATGGCTTCCCGCAATACAGACCCGCCTGGTTGCACTGGTATGCCTGGAAAAGAATTCAGGAAATGAAAATATTGGTAATTCAAGTGAAAGTGCTTTGATGAGTTCAGGATTATCTTCCCGCGCATGTTTTCCTAAAATGACAGCATCTATATTTTCATGGATCCTATCTGCATCCCAACCAATGTGCTCGGGCAACAAACCATTTGATTTCAGACGTGACCTGGAAGGTTCGTAAATCTCGTCATCAGAACCGGTTATTTCATGCCCCATATCCTTCAGATCAATGGCAAAATTATGCATGACACTACCCCCGATGGCAATTAAATGGTATCTCATCAATGGTCTAAAACTGGAATGATATTTGAAATATCACTACAATTAGTAATATATTTACTCCAAAGAACGTTGTTTAAAACGAAAAACAGGATAATAATGAGAAAAAATCGGATTAATTTTTTAGCAAAACTATTTACGTTCTTGATCGTTCTTACTGTATTTAGTTCTTGCGCCAGAAAGGGTGTCGGATGCCCAAATAACTTTAAGGCATTCCCTACGATCACCGTTCAGATATTCTAAATATTTATTGCTTTGGAAACAGGATCTGAGCAGTTTATCCAACTTTCTCAGGATGGTTCTCACACAGTATTCAGTAATAAGTACAACGCCCATTATCACTCAATATATGGGGCAATAGAAGAATCTATACATGTCTTTATATCTGCTGGTCTCTATTTCCTTTACAGGAAGGGACATAAGCATGTATCGATTTTTGAAATGGGCTTTGGTACTGCATTGAATGCTATTCTGACTATCCTTGAGGCCGATCGGCTGGGTTTGTCTGTTTCATATACCAGTATAGAAAGTGATCCTGTTACCCCGGAAATTTATAAATCACTAAACTACTCTCAACTTCTGAATTTAAGCGAAGAAAAAAGATCAAAGTTTGAATTATTACACACTTCGCCCTGGAACACGGAAGTCGCCATATCTGATAATTTTAAACTGTTAAAAATCCAGGATCATATTGAAAACATGGAATTAAAAAGTCGATATGATCTAATATATTTTGATGCATTTGCGCCCTCTTGTCAGGCTGAATTATGGAATGAGGCATTGCATATCGATTTATATAATTCTCTTCAAAAACCCGGGTTGCTGGCGACATATTGCACCCAGGGTGCATTCAAACGAACATTGAAGAAAATTGGATATCAAATTGATATTCTTGATGGTCCGGGAAAGAAAAGGGAAATGCTCCGGGCCCTGAAGCTCTAGATATCCCGTTTCAATAAGCCTGATTCTTTTCTTAATTTCAGGCACTAAACTTAAAACATGAAAAGCCTGGGCTTGCATTGGAAAATCCTGATTGGAATGGCTGCCGGAGTCATATTCGGTATAATATTCAGCAAATTGGGATATAAGTCATTTGTCATTGACTGGATAAAACCTTTCGGTACAATATTTATAAAGCTCTTAAAGCTTATTGCTATTCCATTAATAATAGCAAGTCTCATCAAAGGCATATCAGATCTTAAGGATATTTCAAAATTTTCAAGAATCGGAATCAGAACGATCGCGGTGTACCTCATGACTACTGTGATCGCCATTACAATCGGACTGGTATTTGTAAATGTGATTGAACCAGGCAATAGTATTTCAGAAGAGACCGTAGCACAACTTACAGAATCTTATAATGTGGTTGCCTCAGAACGTGTCTCATCTGCCGTTGACCAAAAATCCAAAGGCCCTTTACAGTTTGTTGTTGATATTGTTCCGGATAATATATTTAATGCTGCCAGCGATAACAGGAATATGTTACAGGTAATTTTCTTCACTATCCTTTTTGGTATCAGTTTGTTACTTGTTGAAGAAAAGAAAGGCGCCCCGATTAAGGCATTTTTTGACGGTTTTAATGAAGTCATTATGAAAATGATCGATCTGATCATGTTAATCGCACCTTATGCAGTATTTGCCCTACTGGCGTCATTAATTGTCGAAACTACCAATGCAGATATTTTTGTTGCCCTGGCATGGTACGCTCTGACCGTAGTTATGGGACTTGCGACCATGGTCGCTATATATGTCACTATCGTATATTTTTATACCGGCAAAAAACCAAATTATTTTTTCAATGGTATTGCACCAGCCCAATTGTTGGCTTTTTCAACGAGCTCTTCTGCCGCTACCCTACCCGTTACTATGGAGAGGGTTGAAGAACACCTTGGTGTTGACAAGGAAGTCGCCAGTTTTGTTTGCCCTGTTGGCGCTACGATAAACATGGACGGTACTAGCCTCTACCAGGCGGTTGCTGCCGTTTTTATTTGTCAAACCCTGAATTGTGGATTAACACTTGGTGATCAATTGACCATTGTATTAACAGCATTAATGGCGTCGATTGGATCTGCCGCTGTACCAGGTGCCGGAATGATCATGCTGGTCATCGTTCTTGATTCACTTGGTGTTTCAAAAGAAACTCTAATGGTCGGTCTGGCTTTAATTTTC
>JAHHJO010000312.1:0-4268 GCA_018680275.1 Bacteroidia bacterium | reverse complement strand
ATGTTCTATTCAAATATAAGGACGATCATTTTGTAGGAGAGCGGAGCAGTTAGCGATTCTTGAAAGGATTGAGCAACTTGCCAATCATACCAAAGCCGGTATAAATGTTCTGACCTTTTTCCATGGTTTCTTTTGAATATCTGACATCTATCGGGTATTCATAAACACTTTTTTTATTGATCTTTGCATTCTTGATGATTTCAATGCAAAATTCATATCCGTTATAGGTAATAGTCAAGTCCTCAGCGAATCTTTTGGACATTACTTTCATACCGGATTGACTATCTGTGATCACCAAGCCAGTGATAAAGAAATTGATAATGTTTCCTACGAAGTTGAACAGAATTCTTGAAACAGGGATTGCATTCCTTTTCAGAAATCTGCTTCCAATGACCAGGTCCACCTTTTTCTTTTCTATACATTCGATCAAAGGAATCAAATCATTTGGATTGTGCTGATAATCAGCATCTATGGTAGCGATATACTTCGCGCCTCTTGAAAGTGCATAATCAATGCCCGTCTTCGTGGCGGCTTCGGCTCCCAGGTTTATAATATGGTCAAGAACAACCACTTCATGGTCGTGGTTATGGACAATTTCTTTTGTCTTGTCACTGCTGTTATCATTAACAACAACGATATTATGAAATCCGGCTTCGAGTGTTTTGTTGATCACATGTTCAATGAAACGTTCTTCATCCTTGGCAGGAATCACGACAAAAATTTCATCAATATCGGTTTTGAACATGTTCTGGTATCAATTTAATTGGTAAATGGCGTAGCTTCCAAACTGATATACCTCTCCAAATACTCCATAAATATACTCAATATTATTATTTGCATTGCGGGTTTGCAAAATACGGTCTGTTGCCAAAAGTTGAGCCCTGGGGTTGTTCATCAGGAATATGAGCAACTGCCTGTATTTTTCGGTCAGGGTTTTTTGCGGCGTTTTATCAATCTGGGGTGTATATAAATCGACTATGATATATTTTACATTTGATGCCTTGAAAACATCAGTCAGCTGATTTTGATTGGGATATTTTTTATAAAGTTCATAGAATAAACCTAGTTGATTATCCATAAATACCCTTTCCGTATTATTGCTGATAAAGTAGGTAAAACTGGTGCCGACACGCCAAACCAATGCTTCTGGATCCTGGTTGATCACATTGAGTCCTGCAGATGCATTCGGATAGGCCTTGTCAATAGTCTCGTTCTTTTTGATCTTACCAAGTCCGTATTCATAAAATGCAGCATTAATCAGACCTTTTCCTATCTCGGAAGGATATGATACATCCTGGATACTTGAAAGCCTGGTCATAAATCCAAGAATAATCCAGACAGTACCGAGTACAAGGAAGGAATAATCAAGATACTTTCCAATTAGCGGATCTTCTTCCTTTAATTTTCTTAAGAGGATATTGATTAGGAAAATTCCCAGGAGCAGGAGAATATATCCATACCAGATGATGCCACCTGCAAAAGCAAACCAGAAAAAAGAATACACCCAAAACAATGTGAAGAATAACCGGTAGATCGTTTTTTCTTTCCTTGTGATATGGTTAAGAAGCAGGCTTCCCAACAAAAATATAATAATGATTACAGGGTATGTAACCCCGTCTTTATTCCCGGAAACTGATTCACCAAGAGCAAGAAAAGGTTTGTATAATACCAGGCTGATCCTGGAAATATGAGCCATCAGGACCGAAATTGTTTCCAGTGAACTTCCTTCTGCCTGTAGATAAGCATCAATGGCCTCAATGCTTGTATTGATCTTTCCCTTGGAATCAGAATAGACAAATGAATTTGAAGTGGAAATAATCCAGCTGAACAATGTAAAGAAAAGAACACCAAGAAAATAGAACAACTTTTTCCGGCTTAAGAACAACAATAAAATCGGGAAGAAAATAACATACAGATACCCTATCTCAACAAATGAACCATGTTCATTGACGTTGAGTGAAACATCATATGGCAAACTCAGATACCTGTATAACAACAATTCATATCCAAAATATCTTTGAACTTCTTCTCTCTTGGAATCACTTTCAACCTGGGTATTTGCCTGGTTGGCCTGTGCATCGATTTCAGTTAAGCCAATTGAAATCAGCAATAAAAAAGCGCTGATCCTTATGATGGTCGATATGTTTAATTGATTCTTCAGGAGATACTATTTTTTGTTTTCATAGTTTTTGACCATTTTCCTGAGACCAATTTCAGGTCCGGGTGAAGAGCCCATCAATATAGTCTTGGGGTCTGCAGATCCTGTATCCAAATAATTTTTAATGACCCATGGGCTGATCGTTAAAACCAGGAATGCAGCAACAACAGATGAAAACAATATTCTTCTTAAAGTAGAATGTCTATGAAAGTATATGCCTACAGCTAAAAGAATGATTCCGACAAGCCCCAGGATTATACTAAGTATTCCGACGTTATAATGGTACTTTCTTAAGCCGCTGATATCATCGATACCCCCCAGGAAAAAGATCATCAAGCCCAGGCAAATTACGCCTAATCCAGACCAATTATTATCTCTATCCCACATCATCATGACAAACATGACCACGACAAGAAACAGGTTGATCATTTTAATACCCATTCCAAAACCAAGTAAAATTCCTAAAAAGGCCGCTAAAGGCATGATCTTCCAGACTAGCCTTTTTATATTCTCAATAGGTTTGGACAGACTGATATATTTTTCATCTATTTCAAAAAGGAAATACACAGCCAGTAACTGGAAAAACAAAAGCATAAAATCAACCTTCATTTCAATATACATCTGGTTGACGATGGCTGGGATAACTGCTATGAGGGCAACCAAAAACGCAGCTCGGTTCTTATCGAATTGAAGTTTGTCAACAGCAATGCGATATGAAATTAATAAAACGAGTATGACACCACTCAAGGAGATACTTAAAGAAAGTTCTATCTGACCAAAAAGCAACAAGCCAATCGCATTGATCAGGGATCCGTTATATGGCGGATACCCACTTATCAGTTCACCCTGCTGAGCGACAAGGTTTGATATATTCATATAATAGTTCCTGGAATCAAATCCGGAAGGGAATGGTGTTTGAACTGAAACAAGGTTGATCAGGATAAATGCAAATGTCAGGTACAATGAAATGAGCCCGAGTGTCCCCCATTCTTTTTTTAATTGAGACTTGAATAATAAGTCCTTAAAGCTACTCAATAAGCCTTTGATGTTAAGTGCAGATAACATGATCAGCAAAGCAATCAAAGTCCATGCATTTAAAATCTTAAATAAACCAAGGATGAACATTCCAAAGACAAGAAACATAAGACCCAGGCCCAACTCCAGTAAATACATAGGTCTGACCTTTCCTTTAAGAAGCTTTCTAAACATCCATTGACCTCCATTTCGGCAGATTATTCCAATAATAACCAATTGAACTGCAGATTTCAGCGTCAGGCCAAGAAATGCGAGCTGATCAGCTGAGTTACTTTTGAAATTGACTAGAAGTTTATGTGATCCAATGATCAGAAAAGTTAATACGATACCCAAAATCAAAAAGGATATTCCGTTGAAGGGAATATTGACATTGCCTTTCATCAGTTTGTTAAAAGCAATGATTACAGCTCCAATGACTATAATTTGAATGCAAAGACCGGTATACCTGAAATACTGGAAAATATAATCATAGGCCGGGTGCTTGTTGATATAATCTGTACCAACAACAAATAACCATATGACACAAAATAGAATGGTGAAATATGTTAAAAAGTTATTCCTGATTGATTTAGAATCTACACCCAATGTTGAATATTTGATGTTTCCTTGGTTAAAACAATTCGAAATTAATTGAAATATTATAAAGAACTATGCGAAAGCACATATATTTATCCGGATGATTAAATAATTAATTTAAAGCAATTATTACACTAGTTGAATAAAACATCGATTTGTATATTGGCAGATCCTCTTGACCTTCAATCAGCAGGAATTTACAGAGCAACGAGAGAATTTATAAATGCCCTTCATCAGTATGAAACAGATCTGGAAATTACGCTCATCAGGCAAAACGATCAAGGAGAATATCCAAAATTCAAAACGATCACCTACCCTAAATTTCTAAAACTTCCGGGATTCAGGTTTTTTAAATACTTTTTGTTCAATCCCCTTGTCTGCAATAAAAAAAACTTTGATTTTGTCCTTGAACCGGCCCATTTTGGTCCCTTTTTCCTCAGGAAATCCATTAAACGAATCACCTTTATACATGACCTCTCCCCTGTAGAAAATCCTGAAC
>JAHHJO010000434.1:0-4861 GCA_018680275.1 Bacteroidia bacterium | reverse complement strand
CTTCAGGCGAGACGCCTGAAGAAACCACTGCTCTGAAGAAACCACTGCCCTGAAGAAACAACAGCCTTTAGAAACCACCTGCCCCAGGAAAAAGTAAAACCACATCCATCTAAATAAAAACCTTGCTCCAAATAGCATTATCTTACAGATTCAAAAAGAATAAAAAATGTCACAAAAGATTCTGGGCCTTCGAACCACACTCTATATGGTCAGCGACCTAAAAAAAGCAACATTGTGGTACACAAAAGCCTTTTCTAAAGAACCCTATTTCAATGAACCATTTTATGTCGGGTTTAATATCGGCGGATATGAATTAGGTCTCATGCCTGAGGATAAGCCTGTAACAAACAAAACAAAAAATGTAATGAGCCTGTGGGGAGTCAATGACATCCAGCAGACTTTTGATCACCTCATTGCGGTCGGTGCAAAAGAGCACAAAGCACCATATAATGTGGGAGGTGATCTCATGGTGGCCGAAGTGACAGATCCCTGGAATAACCTGATCGGACTTATTTACAACCCCCACTTTAAAGCCGAATAAACCCTCTTATGTCTTTTGTCTTAAGTCTAGCGTCTAGCATCTAGCGTCAAACTTGTATAGGCACCGGTCTTACAAAAGCCGTTTCAAATGACATCGTCGTATTTGTACCTTCCACACCTTCTATAACCTGTATCTTCTCATAGATGATATCTCTCAAGTGCCTGTTATCCTTCGCAAAAATCTTGACCAGGATGGCATATCTCCCGGCAATATTCACACATTCCACTATTTCAGGAATTTTGGCCAGCTGAGCTTCTACTTTCGTATGTAGTTTGGAATTATCCAGCATGATCTGTGTAAATGCTGATGTCTTGTATCCCAACTTCCACGTATCCAACTGTATAGTGGCATTTTTCAGTATACCTGAATCATATAATTTCTTGATCCTCTGGTGGACCAAAGTATTGGATACCTTCAGCTTTTTTGCCAGCCGGCTGAACGGAATCCGCGCATCAACTGTCAATTCATTCAGAATTCTTGTGTCTATTGCGTCAAGTTTAATTTCTTCCATAGTTTATTTATCTGGATAAATATATTTTGACTTAGTAAGATTACAAAAATATACAATTTGACTCAGTATTGTGTTATTTGAAACATATATGTATCTATCTCCGTTATTTTGAGTCATAAATCATATGTAACAATTAAAATTTTATTGAAATGACTTTAACTTCTGTATTAACCGTAACGGTCATCCTTTTCTCCGTGATTGATATTATTGGTTCTTTACCAGTCATCATAAATATGAAAAGAGAAGGCGTAGCCATTGAGGCGTCAACAGCAACGATTGTATCTGCATTGATCATGATCAGTTTCCTGTATTTCGGTGCATCCATACTAGGTGTATTTGGTGTAGAAATATCATCTTTCGCTGTGGCCGGATCATTGGTCATGTTTTTTATAGGACTTGAAATGATACTCGGTCACCGGTTTTTCAGATCTGACGATATTGAAAATGCTTCTGGAAGCATTGTACCAATTGCTTTTCCGCTTTTGGCTGGAGCAGGGACTCTGACTACTATTATTTCTCTCAAGGTGGAATATGACAATCTGAGTATAATCGCAGCCATCCTGATTAACCTGGTTATCATCTATGTCCTGTTGAGATCAACGGATTGGCTGTCCAGGAAGATGACACCACAAACATCTGCCACTTTAAGAAAAGTCTTTGGAGTCATACTTCTGGCTATTGCTATCCAGATCACCAAGAATAATTTAATGACCTAGATAATAATTACATTCGACCCCTGTAGCATTGAGCTACAGGGTTTTTATTTTATTTGCTGGAATTACAATAACCTTGATATTACTAAGTTTTAGTCCTGAGAATACTTAATTCATGTTCATATCAAAAAAACTCAGAGAAAACTACATTACTCTTGTTTTCGTCCTACTGTTTTCCATATTACTTATAACCATCATTGGCTACTATGATGAAGGACATCATAGAATATATGGTTCTTTTATAAACTATCTCGGGAATAGTGGACAACCACCTCTATCCGATTATATACTATGGGGAATCATTTTTGGTATACTTGGCATGGTTGTTTTTAATATCCTGGAAATGACATCCTTAGGAAAAAGTCATTTGGCCAACAGAATTATTCTATCAATGGTAATAATAACCATAGTTGTGACTGGGTCTTTAACCTTACTCTTCTCAATATTCAGTTAATAATTTCAAAAAGAACATTGGATTCCTTCATGTACACCTAGTACTTTATCCAATAATGCACAGATAACATACCTGTCAGATGATAGGTCTCTCTCGGGGTTTCTCCCGATCCAAATAAATCATTATCGGGTTCCCAGGTCTGACGTCCGTAACTGGCTGTCAAGCGCACTGTCCATGGCATTGTCCCAAATCCAATAAATGTGGTAAATCCATAGTCGAACCGATTGATATAGCGTACTGCATCAGTATCATCTGTACCCAGAATATCAACAAACTCAATGTCACGCGTACTTTTTATTTCATCTCGTGAAGCAAGTTCACCTTCAAAGTAGGAGGAAATCGTATAATCAGATTTTTCCTTGCCATGAATTCCTGATGCAAAATATCCACCCAGACCTATCCTGGCAGAACTGCTTAGCTCAAAGACAGGCGTTACAGACCATTCAATATAACCGATCTCTGTCTTTATAGTCCCATCCCCTTCCGTGTCAAGTATGATCCAGGGTCCACTTGTCGTCGGTGGCTCAATCTTATCAATCCATTTAAACATATTTATGCGATCTCCTTTTAGTCTATATGCCAGGGATGATTCCAATGAAAATCCCGGGGAAAGTTTCATATTGAACATGGCTCCAACTGAATATGCAGGTAATACACTGAGAACAGGAGGGTTAGGACCATTCTTGTAATTATAAAGACCAGTTGCACCATTTGCACCCAGGAATACACCAATCCTGAACGCACTTTCTTTAGTTAATTCTTCCTCCGCTGCATTCATAAAGTCCGGAGATTCTTCAAAATTTTCATTCTGAAGTAAATCTTTTGAATCATTAATATCCTCAATTTCAGGTGTAGTAATGTCTTGTTCTTCGTCTGTTTTTTGAATACCTTCTTTGGCTTCTTCAGAAATCCACTCAACTCGTCCGTTTGAGTATTCAATCTTCGCAATATTGGATTTTTCCTCAACATAAATTGGTCCATCAGGAAATTCAAACAAACGATACTTGACCTGTTCAGAACTTATTTCAATCACTTTTGCCTCAACATCTTTTCCAGCAATAAGAGAAATAATATCCTGAGTACACAGAATATTTGAATTCATCCATAATAAACAGATTAGAATTATTCTCATATCATTTATATTATGTTTTATCAAACCTATACCTCATGTAAACCTTTAATATTGAGTATAGGATAAAGTAATTTTTGCATCTTTTATCGCAGCATTTGCAAGTGACTCACAATAGCTGTTTATTTCTTCCCTTTCCTTATAATCTAAAACGTTGAATGAAATTGTAAGACCAATGATTGATGAAGACAATACTTCTGATGAAAAGTCTGGCCAAACAGGAATTTCTATCGGATCGAGAACAAATTTTGTGGCATTCAATGTAGAAGGAGCCATCCCAACCCTAGTTCTCCGGTATTTATAACCATTTATTTCATCTATATAACTAATTTCAACAGTAGGCTTGAATCCTGGCAGGTATATCGTTGTTTCTAATTCTGCGGAAACAATTGCCGTTTCGGAATTACATAAATCATCAACTCGAATTAACATGCCATTATCTCCAAGATTAGCTGCAAAGATCCATAAGACATCTTCTTCTGGTTCTACATCAACAATAGCTTCAACCGGATTTCCTGTATACCAATTTTTAACGACATCTTTTGAATATTCACAATGCTCATCATCCACAAATAAATCACAAGACGAAAAATGCAATGTCATGAATAATGCAGCGAAGAAGTAGATTACAATTTGTACTCTACTTACAGAACACATTTTGTAGCTCATCTGAAAAATTTTATATCTGACTATTATACGGGTATGTATAGTGCCTTTTTATAATTTGCAATGACGCATGTCATGTGTAGATATGATCTTCAGCAAAAACCAGTTAAGTACTCAAATATTAATTTCTGGTTGTATATGACTTTTATCTGCTTCATGAATTAACAACAGGAGTTTGTCGATTTACACGTCCAATACATTAAGTCAAAATGGTTCACATTACACCCACTTATTCCCTTCCTTAAAGGCCTGGTTCAGTGCCCTGAAATCAAGCTTCCCCGCATTAGCCTTTAAATGATCAAGAATGATCAATGCCTTTGTAATCCGTTTATCTGAATTCTTTACTATAGAAACAGCGTAGATCAGGCTTCTTTTTTTCCCGTCGGTCAATTTTTCAAAAAACGATGCGCCATCAATATCCTGTCCCAGGACTTCTTCAAATTCTTCAGGCATGGCCATACCATACTTAGAATGGTCTTTTTCCAGGATGACATTAACTTCCATACCCAATTCCAACTGGAAGTTTTTCATTCTCTCCTTGTTCAGTTTAATGAAACTGTTGCCCTTACCATCTGGCATAAATCCGGCATGAAAGGATTCATACTCATTAATTCGGCACATGACACGCTTTTTGCAATCACGTGTTAATTCCACAACGATATCTTGTGGCACAATGATGTGGAAGGACCAAAGTCCGGTTTCAAATTTTGATATTTCTCCTTTGAAAGAAAAAGCCATGGCTATTGTTTAAACGAATAAGATATCAATATATAGGAGTTCGTTTATTAATAAAGGGACAGAATTATTACTGCAGTTGCAGGAGTCCAAATGAAAAGCGACGTGATGA